>CAZICR010000444.1:0-2957 GCA_964537795.1 uncultured Cellvibrionaceae bacterium
TGGTGGGTTATGTTGCGGCCATGTTAATGGCGCATAAAATTTTGGGCGTATTCCGCGGCGTGACTCCTTTCGTGATTATTCTGGCGGTGATCACCGTTTATCTTTTGGCTGATCATATGGGCGCTTCCGGTTTTATGGCGGTGTTTACTTGCGGTGTGATGATTGGCAATAAAAATACTTTTGGTTTACCACTGGATGATCACGAGCACGAATATCTTGAAGATTATGTTGGTAATACCGCTCTGTTAATGCGCATGTTTATTTTTATACTTCTTGGTTCGCAAGTGGATTTCCATTTGTTGAAAGAATATTTGGGCGTGGGTTTGGTGCTTCTGGTGGTTTTTATTTTTATCGCTCGTCCCGTCACGGTATTCATTTGTGCAGGGCCCGACCGACGTGCCAAATGGACATGGAAGGAATTAGTATTTATGAGCTGGACTCGTGAGACAGGTGTAATACCTGCTGCTCTGGTAGGTATTCTCGCAGGCATGAAGGTACCTGGAATCGACGTAGTAGGTGCCATTACTTTTATCTTTATCCTCGGCACTATTTTGATTCAAGCTCCCACAACCGCGTTGTTGGCCGGAAAATTGGGGCTTTTGAAATCCCAGGAAAAATAATTTCTTTTCGCTTACGAAGGGAGTGTAGGGCGGGTCAAGACCCGCGTTTGAGATCTCCGCAAGAACACGCTGGTCTCGACCCGCCCTACGCCTTTACTCCATGAGATAACTCCAATAGACTGCCAAGCTTCTTGTCGGGGTGCTTTCGCTTAACGAAGGCTGAGATATACCCGCAGACCTGATCCGGTTAGTACCGGCGTAGGGAACGAGAGTTTTGAAAATGCTTCGGCTCCTCTCTTTCCGCGCCTTTTTATCTTTAGCGGAACTTCATGAATTCAAATTTAGTAACACCTATAGCCTTGACCATTGCGGGAAGTGATTCTGGCGGCGGCGCGGGTATTCAAGCGGATTTAAAAACTTTTTCCGCTTTGGGTGTTTTTGGTTGCAGTGTGATTACCTCTTTAACTGCCCAAAATACCTTGGGGGTTCAAGGCGTTTTTGCTGTGCAACCAGAGTTTGTACAACAACAAATCCAATCAGTGATGAGTGATATTCAAGTCGGTGCGATTAAAACCGGCATGTTGGCCAATGCAAAAATTATTTTGGCGTTGGCGAATTCACTAAGAGATTATTCATCAATTCCTTTTGTATTGGATCCCGTGATGGTTGCTACCAGCGGTGATCGTCTATTAACAGACGATGCCATAGGAAATTTGATAAAGGATTTGTTACCGCTCGCAAGTGTGATAACACCTAATTTGCATGAAGCAGCCGCTTTGTTAAATCAGCCTCTAGCGAAAGATAGAAAAGCCATGCAAGAGCAGGGCGAAAAAATTTTATCGCTGGGAGCAAAAGCCGTATTGATGAAAGGTGGTCACACAACTGATGAGCAGGCGACTGATTTATTAATTACACATTCTGGTACAGAAATTTTTTCTGCACCCAGATTGCAAACAAAAAACACTCACGGAACAGGTTGTACTTTGGCGTCGGCTATTGCAGCAGGACTTGCGAAACAATTATCGCTGCAAGATGCAGTGAAACAGGCAAAAGATTATTTACAAGGCGCATTGGCTGCATCCAATCAAATGAAGATTGGAAAGGGCAGTGGGCCGGTGCATCATTTTTTTAAGTTTTATTAGGCCCTCACTCCGGCCCTCTCCCAAAGGGAGAGGGAAGACACACTCTCGATCAGTGTGAGCTAAATCCCCTCTCCCTCTGGGAGAGGGCTAGGGTGAGGGCAAACGATTTCCAATCGAGGAACAATCATGAACTCCAGCGTCGAAAAAATTCTAAGTCAAACAGCCGAAGTCGATCAGGCATCAATCCAACCTTTTACAGGTTCGAAAAAAATATATGTGCAAGGGTCGCGTGCGGATGTTCAAGTGCCTATGCGTGAAATTTCACTCGCGGATACACCTACAGATTTTGGTGGAGAAAAAAATCCCGCTGTGCGCGTTTACGATACGTCGGGCCCTTACACTGACCCGAAAGTCAAAATCGATTTGCGCACCGGTTTGCCGGAAGTTCGCACAGTTTGGATTGAAGAACGTGGTGACACTGAAATTCTGGAAGACAGTCATTCAGAATTTACCAATCAACGTTTGCAAGATAACAGTCTTGATCATTTGCGTTTTAATCTCACTCGTAAACCCCGCCGTGCAAAACCTGGCATGAATGTCTCGCAAATGCATTACGCCAAAAAAGGCATTATTACTCCCGAGATGGAATACATCGCCATTCGCGAAAATATGGCATTAGCACAAGCGCGTGAATTAGGAATATTGGATCAACAACATAAGGGTATGAGTTTTGGTGCAAGTATTCCGGATGAAATCACGCCGGAGTTTGTGCGTGACGAAGTCGCACGTGGTCGTGCAATTATTCCAGCGAATATTAATCACCCTGAAGTGGAGCCCATGATCATTGGCCGTAATTTTCTGGTAAAGATTAATGGCAATATTGGTAACTCAGCACTGGGCTCCTCGATTGAAGAAGAAGTAGAAAAACTCACCTGGGGCGCACGTTGGGGTGCCGATACAGTGATGGATTTGTCCACTGGCAAAAATATTCACGAAACTCGCGAATGGATTATCCGTAATTCACATGTGCCGATTGGTACAGTACCCATTTATCAAGCACTCGAAAAAGTAAATGGTATTGCCGAGAATTTAACTTGGGAAATTTTCCGCGATACATTAATTGAGCAAGCAGAGCAGGGCGTAGATTATTTTACCATTCACGCGGGTGTGTTATTGCGTTACGTTCCGCTCACTGCAAAACGTGTCACCGGCATTGTGTCGCGTGGCGGTTCAATTATGGCCAAGTGGTGTTTGGCGCATCACAAAGAAAATTTCCTCTACACTCATTTCGAAGAAATTTGTGAAATCATGAAGG
>CAZICR010000445.1:0-2948 GCA_964537795.1 uncultured Cellvibrionaceae bacterium
CGTTTTGCGAGCATTACAATCGATAGTCTTCGCAGCACATGATGCTGGTATCAGCGTGAGTATCTGCGGTGAACTGGCTGGCGATCCAGCAGCAGCAGTACTGCTGCTGGCAATGGGTTTCGATATTTTGTCCATGAGTGCCACCAATTTACCTAAGGTGAAATCGGTCATTCGTGCAATCAGTATGAATCAGGCAAAAACCCTGCTCGCCGAAGTCATGCGCATGTCCAATGGCGATTCCATCCATCGTTATGTAAACCAACATCTGCGAGAGGCGGGGGTCATGCGTTTGTTAGTGCCGTCCGGCTCGGACGATATGAATTAGCTTTGGTATCTGCGTCATCTGTTAAACTGCGGTCCCCCACAATTTAGGTTTTGTTCATGATCCAATATCCTGCGATTAACCCTGTAGCCTTTTCCATAGGCCCATTAGAAGTCCATTGGTACGGAATAATGTATCTCTGTGCGTTTGTGTCTGCTTGGTATTTGGGAGTTGGCAGAGCAAAACAACCCAATGCCATCATCAGTCGCCAACAAGTGGAAGACCTGATTACCTGGGGTGCTTTTGGTGTGGTTCTCGGTGGGCGTCTAGGTTCGGTATTTTTCTACAATTTTGAAACTTTTAAAGAAGATCCGCTTTGGGCTTTGCGTATTTGGGAAGGCGGAATGTCTTTCCATGGTGGTTTGTTAGGTGTGATGTTGGCCATGTACCTCTATGCATGGAAGTTGAAAAAAAGTTATGTTGCCTTAATGGATTTTGTTGCGCCGTTGGTGCCGCTCGGATTATTTTTTGGGCGTATAGGAAATTTTGTTGGTGGAGAATTGTGGGGGCGTGCCACGGATGTATCTTGGGGAATGATTTTTCCAAAAGATACTGAACAATTAATTCGCCATCCTTCACAATTGTATCAAGCCTGTTTGGAAGGGCTATTGTTATTTGTGATTGTATTTTTCTTTTCACGAAAGCCTCGTCCACGTGGCGCTGTGAGTGGAATGTTTTTGGTTTGCTACTCAGTGTTTCGTTTTATTGTCGAATTTTATCGCGAACCGGATCAGCACATAGGTTATGAATTTCTAGGCATGACACGCGGGCAAGAACTTTGTGCGTTGATGTTTTTGTTTGGTGTTGGTGTGTTGATTTATGCTTACACTTTTGGTCGCCGTTATTTGGTTGCTGCCGATACAGCAATCCCGGGTAAATCGACTAAAAAGGCAAAAAAATAAATTAATGTTTTGAGGTTTTCATGCAGCAGTATCTGGATTTAATGCGCGACGTGGTCGATAACGGCATCACGCGGGGTGACCGCACCGGCACTGGAACCCGTTCGGTATTTGGTCGTCAACTACGTTTTGATTTGAGTCAGGGCTTTCCCCTTGTCACCACCAAGACAGTTCATCTCAAAAGTATTATCGTGGAATTGCTATGGTTTTTGCAGGGTAGAACGGATGTCAACTGGTTAAAAGAGCGCGGTTGCAATATCTGGAATGAGTGGGCAACGGAAGAGGGCGATCTGGGGCCGGTATATGGAAAACAATGGCGCAGTTGGGCATGCCCTGATGGTTCAACGATTGATCAGATTTCCCAAGTCATCGAACAAATTAAAAAAACACCTTATTCGCGTCGCTTGATAGTCAGCGCATGGAATCCTGCTGATTTGCCGGATGAAACGATTAGCCCTCAAGAAAATGTTCACCGTGGTCGAATGGCGCTAGCGGCATGTCATACGCTTTTCCAATTTTATGTTGCGGAAGGAAAATTATCCTGTCAGTTGTATCAGCGTAGTGCCGATTTATTTTTAGGTGTGCCATTTAATATTGCCAGCTATGCATTATTAACACACATGATTGCGCAACAGTGTGATTTGGATGTGGGGGATTTTGTACATACATTTGGTGATTGTCATTTGTACAACAATCACATCACCCCGGAAATTGTTTACGAACAATTAACACGCGAACCGAGAAAACTCCCTAGACTGCAAATCCGCCGTCGGCCAGACAGTATTTTTGATTATGAGTTGGCTGATTTTGAATTTGAGGGCTATGCCCCTCACCCCAAAATTGTAGCGCCGATTGCGGTTTGAAAAATGAAGTTATCAATAATAGTGGCGACAGCGCGCAATAGAGTGATCGGTAAAAATAATCAATTGCCTTGGCATTTGCCGCAAGATTTGAAATATTTTCGTGAAAAAACCATAGGTAAGCCCGTGATTATGGGGCGCAAAACGTTTGAATCTATAGGCAGACCTTTGCCGAATCGAGTCAATATAGTCATCACACGAAACAGGGATTGGTCAAAAGATGGTGTGATAGTGGTTCATAGTTTGGTGGAGGCTATACAGGCGGCCAACAATTTGCCGGAAAGGGAGGATAAATCTGAATTGGAAGCTATGGTTATCGGCGGGGCAGAAATATATAAGGCGGCACTGGAAATTGCCGACAGGGTTTATCTGACTTATATCGATAGGGATGTGGAGGGTGATGCATGGTTTCCGGTGCTGGGTTGTGACTGGAATTTAAAAGGGGTTCTTCCGGGCGAAAAAACGGCCTCGGAATCCTATGAATACCGTATTTACGAAAAAGAAAAATTAGCTGGTTGATAAATGGCCGCTAATAACGAAAAGTTCTTTTGGTTGTGTGGATTTTCAGTTATTCGACGATTTTCACGGCCAAGGTGTTACCGAATTAGCCGCTGCAGCTGCAGTTGTTACCAAGGTGATACCTAAATACACACGTAACAAGTCTTTTGGACAAATCATTGGATGTGGCGATATTCGCTTATTACAATGCGCCGGTTCTTAGGCTGTCTACTATAAAAATTTGTAAAAATTTTGTAGGGACTACGTGGAAACGCGTGTGTGACAGCTTATTTCTGTCACAAACTCAATTGATTGAACGCCCGAGTTGGGGGGATTATGAAAAAGCAGCGATTCAACGCGGTGGTGATG
>CAZICR010000446.1:0-2923 GCA_964537795.1 uncultured Cellvibrionaceae bacterium
ACATGACTCTGGAGTCGCCCTACAAAGCAGGTTTATTGCTTGAGGAAGCCATGGCAAAAAATGTGATGCCTGCAGATGAAGAAAATTTGAGTTCATTATCCGATGCCTGGATCAATGCTCGTGAAGCTGATAAAGCAGAATCCACCTTGAAAAAGTTGGCCTCTATGTCTGACAAAGGGGATTACTATTACAAGCTCGGCGCTATGTACGGTGATAACGAACGTTGGAAAGAATCCAAAGAGATGATTAGCAAAGCCTTGCAGAAAGGGGGGTTGAAAAGACCGGGTGAAGTCTGGATGCGTTTGGCTGTTGCTCATTATGGTTTAAAAGATAAAACAGCTGCTATTGAGGCACTACAAAAAGCAATCACCTTTGATGAGTCGCGTAAGCAAGCTGATGAATGGTTGCGGGCGTTAACTGCACAACTTTCATTGGAGAGTGAAGGTTCATAGTTTTAACTAATACCATTTGATGAATAAAAGCCGGGGGCAGCTTTCTGCACCCGGTTTTTTGTTTTTCGACCTGCAGTATTTGTCTTCAGGTGTTCATTTTCGTTATCAATGTCTCATCAAAAATTTTAAAAAATTCATCCGTTTTTTAGGTTTATTAGTTGGATTTATTTTGAAAATGGATCACTCACAAATTATTACCTGAACTGGTGCATTTTTTTAACAAAAAATCGTGTTTGTCATCTGATTAAAAATTACTCTCTGGTTGGTTGTGCATTATTTTGGTGTTTCATGATTTTCGCGCGTTAAAGTGGTGCCAAATTATTGTCATTTTTGTATATTTATAATTTTCATTACATGGTCGCGCGGTCGAAAATGGAGCAGAGTAAATCCATTGAGGTTGAGGGCCAGCAGGCTATTCATTCGCAGTCTTTCCAATGATTTTTTGAAAGTTATTTTTGCAGTAAAAATATTTATGCACTGATGTTGGGAATATTATTTTCTGAGCACCAAAATATTCCCACGAAAAATACCTTTTTCGCGCATTTTTTTCCAAGCTTGATGTCGCTTGTTCGCTTGCGTTTTTTTATTCGAGTCAGCGGTGTTTTGATTGGGTTTTTTGACGCTGAAAATTTCTTTTAAAACCAAATGGTTAAAAAAATATTGATGTTGTGATCAGTAATTTGCTGAGTCTTGTATTTAAATTAATACAGCATCTAAATGTTTGGCATCCATTATGCATTGCCTTGCTCACGAGAAGTGAACGTTTTCCCAGTATAGGCACCTTGCATTATGAAAGCCTCTGCAACCTTTTTGAACACAGACGCGTCAACTGAATTTACCGAGTCGACACCTGGTCTCTCAATAGAAAAAGTTATCAGTGGTTGCCATTCATCACTGCTTAATTTTCTGCGATTACGTTTGCGAGTTGCAGATGATGCGCGTGATGTGGCCCAGGAAGCTTATATTCGTTTAATGAAGTATGAAGGGTCTGAAGATGTGAAATCACCAGAATCGTTACTATTTCGAATTGCCATTAATATTGCAAATGATATGGGCCGGGCAGATAAAGTCAGAAAAGTGTCAGAACATTGCGATATTGATGAAATGGATTTTGATTCAGGTGTGGCCACACCTGAGCGAGAAGTTGCTGCTTGTGAGCAATTGGATCTACTTTATGATGCGATTGAACAGTTGCCGACTAAATGTCGACAGGTTTTTGTGTTGCACCGTTTTCACAATATGACCTATCCGCAGATTGCTGATCATTGCGGAATCTCTGTGAAAATGGTAGAAAAACACATCAGTCGAGCGTTGGCAGTTTGTGTCGCCAAAACAAGGCAATAAATTTTTTACATTTTTAACAAAAAAACCTAGGGGAAAAGATCTTGTGGGCGTCTAATGGGTAATATGGAAAAGAACCCGAGTGAAATGACAATCAATCAAGCTGCCAAATGGTACGCACGATTGCAGTCTCCGGACTGCAGCCAGGCAGATGTGCGTGAGTTTCAGCATTGGTTGGAGAAAAACCCTTTAAATGTTCAGGCTTATGAGTCTGTGCGGTCGGCTGCCCAGATGATCAGTGATAAATGGGCTTCAAATCCGCGCATGGCAGCTTTATCGAAAGATGCATTAAAAGTTGATCCGGAAAAGTCCAAAGTGCCAGGAAGATTTTTTTCAGGCATTCAGATTCGAAGTCTCGCAGCAGGATTTGCTTTCTTGGGTATCTTTGTCGTTTTGGCCCTTTCAAATGGTTCGGATGTCGCCAAATCCATACAGTCCCAAGTTTACGTGAATAATAGCGTTGCCAGACAGCGTGTGGATTTGATTGATGGTTCCGTGATTTATCTGGACGTTTCAGCGAAAGTAAATGTCACAATTTCGGAAGACAAACGATTGGTGGAATTAAAGCAGGGGCGCGCGTTGTTTGAAGTTGCGCATGACCGAAGCAGGCCTTTTTCAGTCACGGCTTTAGGGTCAAGTGTGGTGGCATTGGGAACCCGTTTTCAAGTGGAAATGGAATCGCGTGCAGTGGATGTGGTTTTGACGGAAGGCTCTGTCGCTGTGAGCGGTGTTAATGCTTCCAATCATTGGCGCGAAGTATTAATTCCCGGTGAAAAACTGAGTATTGATGCGACATCAAGTAGCGCAGTCAAAACGACTGTGGACACGGAATTATTAACTGGCTGGACTAAAGGACAATTAAATTTTGAAGGGATGCCATTGGTGGAGGTTCTGGAACAGGTTAATCGTTATTCGCAGATTAAAGTTGTGTTGGGTGATGATACTCTTGCCTCTATTCCTATTTCCGGCAATTTTATCGCAGGTGGTGACAGTAATGAGTTTGTAGAAACCTTGACGTCTGTCCTTCCGCTTAGAAGTGTTCGTACCGGAGCCAATGAAATTGTGCTGTTCCAGACACACGAGTTATCCAGCAATTAATTATTTCCTAAATGCTATTGTTTTTTTGACAC
>CAZICR010000447.1:0-2915 GCA_964537795.1 uncultured Cellvibrionaceae bacterium
GCCCCAGGGCAAAAAATTTGAACATGATCTGCCGGATTATCATCACTCGGTTATTTATGTTTACGAAGGTTCGGTTGAGATAGGCGATAAAAAACGCAAATTGGAAAAAGGTAATGCGGGGATTTTGGGCGCTGGAGACAAACTCAGTATTTCCGCGACAGATGAAACAAGATTTTTGGTTTTGTCAGGAAAGCCTTTAAAAGAAACTATCGCGCAATATGGCCCATTTGTGATGAACACCAACGATGAAATCGAACAGGCGATTCGGGATTATCGTGCAGGTACACTAACGACTTAGTTGCGACTATGAAAATCCCTCCTTTTTCAAGGAGGGATTTGATTTGGTTAGACTGCTTCAGCAGCAAACTTGGCCATTGAACTTTTGGCACCCATTCCATACTTGTAACCCACCAATCCGTTTTTCGCTTTAGCAAACTCCTCCGCTACAGCCAAGGCCGCACAATTAATGATATCCAGATTACCGGCAAACTTAGGTAAGTAATCACCCGCACCTTCAACACTGATTACCATAGTCACCTGCCCTGCTGATGCAAATGGAATGACTTCCAAATGATATCCGGGCACATAAGATTGAATCTGGCTTATCATCTGGTTAACGTCTCTGATGACCTTATGCATATCCACTTTTGATTCATCATGCACATGCGCCGTGATATTGGTGAACATTTTTGTAGCGGTATTAACATTGTCGACAATCAAATCAACATCAAACTCTTTTACATTGGTATATTTTGCCAAACCGGCTTTGGTATTACGATAATACTCATCAATATTCGCCAAAGTTCCAGGACCAATAGATTCCGAAGAGACGCGGGAGACCACTTCAATTTTTTCAATTCCAGGAATAGCTTTGGCAAGAACATAAGCGAGTGGTATAGACGCTTGCCCACCGCAAGAGATCATACTGATATTGTCATTTTCGTAAACTTCATCCAGACGTATGGCAGGAACACAACATTCACCAATTTGCGATGGTGTCATGTCAATTGCCAAAATTCCCAAGCCCTGAAGTATTAATGCATGTTCAACGTGATAGGCAGCCGAGGTCGCATCAAAAACCAAATCACAATTAAGACCTGTTTGTGTAAATGCGACAATTCCTTGATCAGAAAGAGGAACATCCAGTTTAGCCGCAAATTGCATACCTTCAGAATTATAATTTCGTCCTGCAAACATAACGCATTCCAGATAAGGAGACCGCAGCACCTTAACCAGTAAGTCAGTACCAATTTTTCCGGTACCCAAAATTCCCACATTTATTTTGCGTATGGTTTTTTTAATGTCCCTATCCGTCTTGCTCCTGATAACGTCGATAAGTGAATTAATGTACAACATAATTTAAATCCCTCATGAATTAAAACATTAAGTTTCGATCTTATTATGCTGATGTTATTTTTCAATTTAGTTTAAGATTCCACATCATATAGAAACTGCATACAACTAAAAATTAAATTCGAGAATCGAGTCTCAAAAAATTATCACTCGGAAGAGTTTAACGCCAACTTTGTGCGCCCAAGCTACTGTGCTAGAATTGGGTCATCCAAACTATATGCTTTTAGGAGCACTAAATGGTTAAACAACCGAAGAGCTATTTTGAAGCAATTCTAGGGATTACTGCGCCATGGTCCGTTCAGGACATTGTCATCGATGACACTAACAGAATAATTGATATTGAAGTCGCGCCCTCCACTGAAAAATCCATGTTTTCTTTTCTCAGTAAAGATTCAGAAACCGTCAATAATCAAATCAAAAGACGATGGGCTCACATTAATCTTGGGCATTACACATGTTATGTCAGCTCATCACATAGTCACAAAGCAGATCAGGATTTGAGTTTGACTCAAAGCACTTTGTTGCAGCCACAATTTATTGGTGATATTCACTCCAATTACACACACTTGCTGCGACAACAAGTTTCTCTGGCAAAATTGCGTGGACTGGATTCAACGGCAATTGCATCAATGTTTAAAATAGAAGCAAGTTTGGTTGATAAAATTGTGGAGGATGTCGCAAAATTCCCGGAGAGCACGCAACTTGCCTGTTGCCTTCCAACAGAAATCGACAACATTTGGGAAAAGATACTCACCGATAAAGTCTTGTTAAAAACCCAGGTAGTGCCGCTTAAACTCATATTATCCAAACTCAAGCTCTCCAGTGCAGATGACAAAAATCAACAGAATCTGAAAGACTCTGTACTCTCACTGCGTAAATTTTTTATTTCGCAGGCTAAGTTGCTCGACAATGAATACTGTCAGGTTTGTGGCATAACCAACAAGAAACAACTGATTGATGAACGTCAATCGAATGTGACCAAATTACTTTTACCTAGCTTGAAAAATAGCATTTGGTTAAAAATGATTACCGGTAAAATTAACCTGAATTCTGCCAACGTATCTTTCAATTTGTTCCTGACCCGATTGCGATACGCGTTTCAAAACAGTAGAGACAATAACAGTCGCCTTAACACCCTGAATTCATTGCGGGACTTTTTCAAGAAAAATGCCCGTCAGTTAAAACCGGAACTCATTCAGATCAATAAAATGATGAATGCGCCGGAAGATACGCAATACTCATTGCCTGATGAGCAACATAAAGTCTGGCGTAGAATTTTGAAAGAAGATGGATTCATGCCTACCGCACACGTAGCTTACAAACTTTTGTTGGCTAACTTGCGCTCACAAGTTCTGATGAACCCGGATCCTGTCATAGAACTGAATGCCGTACGCCGCATTCGGGATTTCCTCAATCACAACCAAAAGACCATGCAATCAGAATTTCGCATGGTGTTGAAGACTGCATACACAGGTTGATACGAATTTAACAATTTAATTAATTGAATGAAGGAAAACTTTATGAGATCGGACAATGAAATTTCGATTACCCGCGAATTACTG
>CAZICR010000448.1:0-2893 GCA_964537795.1 uncultured Cellvibrionaceae bacterium
CAATGGCAAACACATCCATCGCCCCCCCGGCACCCAACACATTGGCCAGCACTATGTCGCGAATCAAACCCAATACACGCGACATCATAGTCATAGAGCCCGTCAACAAACTGGAACGCAACATGCTCCTTGGCTTAGGTTTTTCAGTAATGGAGTCAGACACAAGAAGTCCTGCTGATAAAGTGAGGCCGCATTATCACCTCAAGCCGTCATATTTCCAAACCCGACAAAAATCCGACTTGACATTCGCCCGCCCAAACAATACTGTATATAAAAACAGTATCAAAACGAGGTTTGAATATGTCAGTAGTCGCCGTATGGCTTTGTGATCGGGATGGCAGTATGTTTGAAGATAGAAAAGTTGCTGAGGAACATGACAAATATTTGGAATTAGCCGCCAATATCACTCAATTAATAGAAGAACACATTCCGGGGATAGACGAGAAGCACAGTGAAGCGGTAGGCTTATTGCTCGCCCAGCGCCGCGAGCTGTTGGCGAAAGCCTGTAAAGGTAAACCGGATGAATTATTGCAGCCCTTCACCTATGAGAAGCCTGCTATGTTGAACAGTCAGACAGACACTACCAAGGACAAGGATTAAGGTGGTGCAGTCACTGTTGTTAATGGTGTTATGCCATTAACAGCTCAGATCACTGAATACCACTCAGTGGTTTGAACGTGTTGGGGTGTGCTCGCACACCTGCTTCCTACACTCATTGATATTTGTTTTGTCAGCCACACCACAAATCCCTCAATGAGTTATTTTTACCGCCGCACCTATCCATTTGGAAACCTCAGGGTGCGGCGGTTTTTTATACTACAAAAATCGCTTTTCATCTATTGAAAAATCAATTGGGCAAACATCATATTGACCAAACCAGCGATATCGATTTTGCGCAATTTGGTCATATAACCAATCGCGAATAGATTTCGGAACTATTTTTCCAACCAGAAGCAGCTTATAAGGAAATCCTATTTTTCTCATGATTGAAAAAAATGCATCGCCTTTTTCATAAACTTGATTGTTAGCAATAACTAACATAGTTTCAAATCTATCAGTAGGATAACCCAAGTGCCTCAGCAGCGATTGACCGGTTTCGGATTGCACAGAACACAATTTAAATTGATAGCTGTCATCCACTCTCATAATCCATTTCGCCCAACCGTTGCACAACCGACATACGCCATCAAAAAGAATCACTTGATCTTCTTGTAATATGGCTTCTGGATTTTTCATTTTTGTAAAATGTCCATAAGTGCAGCATCTATAGTTGGATAAGCGAATTGGAAACCGGATTTAATCAATGCATCAGGTTTCACTCTTTGCCCTTCTAATAGCAAATCCGATTGTTCACCCATTAACAATTTCATAGACAATGCAGGTGTGGGAATACACCAAGGCCTATGTAAAATTTTTGCAGCTGTTTGACTGAACTGGATTTGTGTTACGGCTTCAGGCGCTGTGAAATTAAAGCAATGAATTTGCGCTGGTGATGGATTTTCAAAATGTCGATTGATCAAGTGCGCCATAGCCAATAACAAATCATCAATATGTATCCAGGATAAAATTTGTTTTCCCGAGCCTAGCTTTCCGCCCAACCCCATGCGAATTGGCAGCAACATCATAGGCAAAGCACCGCCTTTTCCCAACACCACACCAAAACGCAGAACATTAACTGCAATATTATCTTTAACTGCTTCACTTGCTGCCGCTTCCCAATCCTGGCAGAGTTGCGACATAAAAATCGATTGCGGCGGATGATCCTCAATTAACTCTGTCAAATCATCTTGTGCCTGAATACCGTAATAACCTATAGCCGATGCCGATAGCAATAATGAAGGCTTTTTTTCACGTGAGTGCATCCATTGCACCAGAGATTCCGTTAGTTTCACACGACTGTTGATCAAGGTTCTTTTACGCGATTCAGTCCAGGGAAATCCTAAAATTTTTGCGCCTGCAAGATTAATCACCAAATCAATCTGTAGATTTTTTTCAATCAGATTTAGGTCACTAACCGCCAATATGCTATTGCCGAACGTTTTCAAGGCCTTAAGCGGTGAACGTGTGAGAAGAATAATATTATGGCCCTGCGCCATTAATAGAGGCACTAAAGATTGACCGATAAAACCGGTAGCACCGGTGAGTAAAATCCGGATGGGTGATTTGGAAAATATTGCTTTGGTCATTAATTCTGTGCTCATAGCTATCTCCGGATTTATAAAATTTTTCGATCATACTTCATCAAAAATACCAAGGGTGGCAGCAACGTTATCACCGCTGCCGAGTCTATCCACACATTCATCCAAATATCTTTCATCGCCGAAAAATAAATATCTTGTGGAGCCCAAATCACTATCGCAATTATGATTAGCAACCAAACCCGATTATCTTTGTACTGATTACCCACATAAATCAGTGACATCAATAAAACTGAAAATGCCTGTAAGGTTGCACCGAAAATCGTGAGCCACCAACTATGTAATTCTTTCGCTGATGAGTTGTCTATCAAAATAAATTTTTCCAAGGCTATTTGGTTGTAGTGGTTGAATAAAACCGAATCGCCATACCAAGCCATCAATAACCCCACCACAAAATGTCCCATTGCTGCCAAATACAACCAACGAATACACCAAATCCTTATAGCATCTGCTTTGTTCATAATTCCCAACACCTCACCCCCTTTGCACATCTATGTTGATTGCCCATTGACACAAATCAATAAATTCTGTAATTTCAGAATATACTGAAATTACAGGAAATCCAATATGCCCCTACAAATGACCCCCATGCTTCAGTCCTGCATCCTCCACTTTGGCGAAATGGGCAGCCGCTGGGGGATAAACCGCACAGTTGGGCAAATCTACGCCTTATTGGTATTCAGCAAAGATCCTTT
>CAZICR010000449.1:0-2888 GCA_964537795.1 uncultured Cellvibrionaceae bacterium
CAGAAAGTGTGTTTAAACACACTCGCCAGGCGAGGGGTTCTCGCAGAGGCTTTAAAGCTACTCATAGTGTCTTCCTCGAGTTAATGCCGATTTCCACGGCTGTTATTGTTAAAACATAAAACAACGGTAAATAAACACACGGGATGGATTTAAGTGACTTCTTCTTGTTCTTTGGATGAGCAATCAGTGTTATTTTTAGAGAGTCTTAAAGATATTTTTTTTTGTAAAAATATATTCTATATATGAAGTATTTTTTGCCAAGTTACAAAATTGAATCTATTGGTTGGTTTTTATAAAAAAGCGAAATCAATCACAAAAAAAATAGCAATAGACTCGGCGCTGCCCTAAAAGGCATTGTTGCTGTGCATGAGAATAGATACATCAATTTCTAGTTACAGACCAAAGCCAATTATTATTTTGATAACACTTGGATCATTAACAGGCTGGAGACTTTGTAAGTATAGCTTTTACTAAAATTGCTATCAGAATGCAAAAAGTTGCATTATTTTTTCTTTAAGTTTTAGTCTGGGGGATGAATTGGGAGTTTAAGTATCACTTGTCATAAAGACTTTTAAAGATCTTGGGTGTGCATCCATATTCTTCTTTGAAGAGTTTGTTGAAATAGGACACATTTTTGTAACCCACAGAATAGGCTATCTCTGCCACATTGGCTTCATCTTTTTCGGCGAGCAAGCGCGCGGCTTCCGTGAGTCGCAACTTATTGAGATAGGTTGAAAAGGTAAAACCCAATTCGGATTTCAGTATGTCGTTAATCTTGGTTCGACTCACGCCTATGGTTGTCACCATAGTGTCCAGGTCCAGATCTGAATTGGCGTATTCAGTACCCATGAAATTCAGGATTGCGCCTTTTTCTTTATCGCGATGGGGTTCCACCGACAGTTGCTGGTAAGCCACTAATGGGCGATCGCGTTGAAGTTTATCATTCAAATTGCTGATAAGAGCCTGGGTGTGTTGCCTGAAAAACCAGACAGAGTAACCACCCCAGGCCAAAATCATAAATACACCCAAAAAATATAGATAACGCCAATCACGTCCATGTAAGGTAATTTCGTCTAATTGAACTTCAGAGTTTGTTTCAGTCGGGCTTTGAGATGTACTGCCAAATATAATTCTGGGGACTTTATTTAATACATAAGCTTGTTCTGCTAAATCCAGTTTAAACATAGCAATCCACCAATCCGGTGTTTCGAGACGCGTTAAATCTATGTCGATTTGAGTCCAATTTTCATTGCAAGAAAAAAACGTAGCAGGGCCGCGGTAAGTTAAAAAATCACCTGGAATGGAAACTTTTTCATCAAAGGTCAGCACTCCGAGTGTCAAGGTATTAGCCGGTGAACATTTACTGCTGAACGAAATACTCTTGTATTGCGACAAATCGATCAGAATATTTTTACCTTTCCGGTCAACAAACGACAAGGCAACCGATGCAAAAGGGTATTCGGATTTTTTCACTATGGTGAAATCGAAACTCACACTGAATTGGTCATCTTTGAGCTTGATGGAGGATTGCCCCCCCTGAATGGCATCAGAGCTGGGTTCTGCTTTCCACAAAAGCTCACTTTTTTCGGCGGGTAACAAAGGAACGTGAAGATAGGTGCGGTCAATACAGATATAAGCCACAAGGCAGCTCGCTGTAATTAAACACAATAAACTTATCAGTGCTTTCTTATAAAAATTTTGCATTTGATACGACACATCAGGAAACTGATGCAATCATCCCTATTTTGCACCAATTAATCAATTGCCAATCAATTACCAACGTCAGGTAAAAACCGGTAACCCACACCGGGTTCAGTTTCGATGTAGCGGGGATTGGTTGGGTCGTCGCCTAGTTTGGTGCGTAAGCGGGCGATAAAAATTCGCAGGTAATGCGTATCTTCTACATGAGTGCGGCCCCAGATTTCACGCAGTAATTGTTGTTGCGTGATAAGCCTACCAGCGTTGTTGATTAATCGTTTCAATAATTCAAATTCTTTGCGGGACAATTTAATTTGTTCGCCGTCAACTTGTAAACGGCGTTCCTGCAAATCAATATTGACTCTCTCATCCTGAAAAAACATCACTGATTGCACGCTGGGGCCAAAAGCTTTTAACAGGCCGCGAATTCTTGCCAGTAATTCCTGAATGCCGAAAGGTTTGACAACATAATCATTTGCGCCTAAGTCCAGTGCTTTCACAATTTCAGCTTCGGAATTTCGAACTGACAAAATAATAATCGGCTGGTGATAAAAGTCGCGCAGTTTTTGCAAAACAACCTGACCATCCAGATCAGGTAAACCCAAATCCAGAATAATTAAATCCGGATTCAATTCAGCGGCCAAGGCCAATCCCGAGCGGCCTTCGGCTGATTCGGAAATCTCGTAGCCTTGCGCGGTCAGGCCTATTTGCAGGAAACGACGAATCTGTGGTTCGTCATCAATAATCAGTATTTTATTCATGCTAACTCCATAAAGAGGCGGAATTATAGAAGCCTAAACGGCTTGATCGCGTTATATCACTGTTAAATTATTCGTTGGCTGGGGAATCCATAAGTGGATTCTGGTTCTGATTATCAGAATTCTCCTCAAGTGGTAACTCTATACGCACGCAGCATCCTGGTTGATTCCGATCAAAACTGCGGTGAGGATTGGTGTGAATACTGACTTTACCACCATGCGCTGTAATCATACCCTGACAAATGGTTAAACCAAGACCACTACCGGAACGTCGACGATCCCCTTTTTCTGCGGTGTGAAATCGTTCGAATACTTTTTCACGTTCATCTTCGGGAATTCCGGGGCCCTGATCACAAACCTCAATATAAATGTGTTGGCCTTCCTGACGGCAATAAACATCAATATTGGCTTTGGGTGGTGAGAATTTAATGG
>CAZICR010000450.1:0-2886 GCA_964537795.1 uncultured Cellvibrionaceae bacterium
TCTCCAAATGGATTAATCTGGATGTAGCACCAGGTGTTGCATTGATTCAGGATGGCTGGCAACAATACGGCAGCATTATTGTAAAAAGTCATTCCAGTTTTGCTATGGAATCTTTGTGGAAGCAGGCAAAGCGTTTACTGGAATGGCTACTGATCAGCAGTTTACTGGCAGGACTATTTGGTATTTTTGTATTTCGGAGAATCGCAATTCCCCTGAATAAACTGGTTGAGCAAGCAGAAGCCATCAGCGAGCGTCGATTTATTTCTTCCCCCGAACCTGGCATTAAAGAATTCAGACGATTAGCAAAAGCCATGAATCGACTTTCCGGCAATGTGAAAACCATGTTGGAAAAAGATACAACTCAATTGGAATTGTTACGCCGCGATTCTTTACTCGATCCACTGACAGGACTAAATAATCGCCTGCATTTTTTAAGTTTGCTGGATAACACTTTGACACGCGACGACAGTGAAAACTTTGGTGTTATCGTTTTGTGTCGCGTTCTGAATTTGCATGAACTCAATAGCAACCTCGGTCGCGATCAGGCAGATGAAATTCTGAAAGAAGTTGCACAGGCATTTCATTATGTTTGCCAACAACACACCAACAGTTATGCCGGCCGTTTGAATGGAAGTGATTTTGTAATAGTGATCCCAACCATTGAAGTTATGGATGCGGTAGCCGCTGATTTAGTGCAGCGATTGAATTTCCAATTAATTGCACGCGATCATCAAAATATCGCCATTCCTATGGCCGTCATTCAATATCATAGTCACGATGACCGACACAAATTAATTCACCATCTGGATGGCGCTCTGGCACAAGCCGAATTGAAAGGTGATCATGCAGTCATTACTTGCGTGAAGGATCAGGAATCCAGTCATCATCGTAATTTGTCTGATTGGCGGCATGATATTCATTTTGCGCTGGAAAATAATTTATTGTCTCTGGGGAAATTTCCTGTACAAAATGCCAAGGGTCACACACTTCATCTGGAGTCACCGCTCAGAATGCGTTTGGGCGATGAAGATAAAACCGCTGGATATTTTATTCCCTGGGCATCACGTCTTAATCTTTTAGCAGTAATTGATTTGGCAGTTGTGAAAATTGCGTTACAAAATTTGTTGCACTCCCCCACTCCTTTGGCAATTCACTTATCCTCGGATTTATTAAGTAACGCACGCGCCAAAGAAGAATTAATGAATATTCTGAATCAGGTGCAAGATCGCACCAATCACTTATGGATTGAATTTCCCGAAGTATCCATTTTGCGTCACCCAAATGAATTTCGCAGCCTGACCAAAGAGTTGCGCAAACTGGGTTGCAAAATTGGTTTGGAACATGCCGGACTGGAATTTATTCGATTTGAACAGTTGCAGGATATTGGCATGCATTACCTAAAAATTGATTCAGCAATTATTCGCCAAATTGATAAAAACCCCAGCAACCAAACCTTTGTACAAAGCCTTTGCCAATTAGGCCATGCATTGGGAATTATTATGATCGCAGAAGGCGTGACCTCTGATACTGAAAAATCCACACTGATCAAAATCGGTGTGGATGCGTTTACGGGACCTTTGATTATTTGAGTAGGGAAATTTTATCTGGCCACTCCGCCCCCAGTTTATGGTTGCCGTTTTTACAGCGCTGTAGTAAGTTCGCGTTTAATTTGAAACGTCATAGTTGAATAGTATCGTTTAAATTGTTTGTTATTGTTGTGTTATAACAAGATCGCTCCATTCCAACTCGCCCCACTGCATGCCGTTATGCGGCACGTTATAACCACGTTATGTCTTACCAATCCAGAGAAAAAAACCATGAATAAACTTTTTATACTCGGTACTCTAATGCTGTTGCAGAGTTGTTCTTTTATCAACCACCCACAAACGGCCAGCTTAACCCATGCTGATAAAAAACAATTAATTGCAGTTACCCAAAACCTGCCTGCTGAACACCAGGCTCGCTATGCCGCGCGTCACCCGGTAGAAACGCTGGAATTTTTTGGCATTAAACAAGGTGATACGGTAGTAGAAGCTCTGCCAGGTGATGGATGGTATTCAAAAATTTTGCTGCCTTATTTAGGCGCTGAAGGTAAATTGATTGCTGTCGATTACAGTTTGAATATGTGGCCGGAATTTGGAGGATTCGCAACCCCGGAATTTATTGCGAAACGTAAAGCCTGGCCAGCACAGTTTGCAATAGATTCAAAAACATGGAGCGGTGCCACTGGTGCAAAAGGTGAAGCTTATACCTTTGCCGATATACCCTCAGAATTAACCGGTAAAGTGGATTCGGTGTTATTTATTCGTGCGTTGCACAACCTTGCACGTTTTGACGCAAAAGGAAATTATTTAAAACAAGCACTGGCAGAAACACATCGCGTACTGAAACCTGGCGGTACAGTGGGCATTGTTCAACACGCAATGACAGAAGACAAACCCGATGCATGGGCTGATGGTAGTCGCGGTTATTTAAAACGTTCTATGTTGATCCGTACTATGACAGCAGCAGGATTTGAATTTGTCGCTGAAAGTGATATCAACAAAAACCCTAAAGATGATCCGCAAGCCGATGATAATGTATGGCGCTTACTTCCCAGTTTGAATGGTACTGAAGAACAAAAAACGAAAAATCGTGCCATTGGCGAATCCAATCGCGTGACATTATTGTTTAGAAAAAAATAATTTTAGACGCTAAGATGGGTAAGAAAACTGGGGTTAGATACAAGAGTAAAAATTAAATTCTCTGGAATTAAACAGAAAATTGAAGCCAATTTTAAGCGGCGAGTAAGTCCGCTAAAAGTTGGTCGAAAACCTAAAGGAATTTGGAAATGTCGAGTAGACCAGCGGAACTTCCCCGCCAGCCCCTCACAGAACCGTACGTGAC
>CAZICR010000451.1:0-2880 GCA_964537795.1 uncultured Cellvibrionaceae bacterium
GTAGCGCCCAACAAGAAACCACGCGCTTGTGAGTCACCCGCTGCCCATGCCAAATCGCCGATACGTTGGAAACCAAACATGGAGTAATAAATGTAGAAAGGAATCATCGGCGTACCGAGATTACTGTAAGCCGTTGCCGCTGCAATCCAGGATGACATAGCACCCGCTTCGTTGATGCCCTCTTCCAAAATCTGACCAGTGGCCGATTCATGGTAAGACATCATTTGACCCGCATCATGCGGAACGTATTTTTGACCTTCGGATGAATAAATACCGATGGTTTTGAACATACCTTCCATACCAAAAGTACGCGCTTCATCAGGCACAATTGGCACAATATTTTTGCCGATGGATTTATCTTTCACCAAAGATGAAATGATACGCACGAAACTCATGGTGGTCGAAATTTCACGATCACCCGTCGATTTTAATTGCGCAGCAAATGCATCTAATTCAGGTGTATTTAACGCGGGGAAATCCGCTTTGCGTGAGGGCAAATAACCTTTCAATTCCTTACGACGCGAACGCATATATTGCATTTCGGGACTGTCTTCCGCAGGACGGTAGTAAGGTAATTTTTCCAAATCTTCATCTTTAATCGGAATTTCAAAACGGTCGCGGAATTTTTTCAGATCGTCAATCACCATGGATTTGACTGAGTGAGTTTTGTTGATGGCTTCACCGGAAGATCCCATGCCGTAACCTTTAACAGTTTGCGCAAGAATTACTGTAGGTTTGCCTTTGGTATTCACCGCTTGATGATAAGCGTTGTACACCTTATGCGCATCATGGCCGCCGCGAGCCAGATAAAGAATGTCTTGATCCGATAAATCTTTTACCAACTCCAACAACTCAGGGTATTTACCGAAGAAATGTTCGCGAGTATAAGCTCCGCCATTGGCTTTGAAATTTTGCATTTCGCCATCGACCACTTCGTCCATGCGCTTTTGCAATAAACCGGTTTTGTCTTTGGCCAGCAGCTCATCCCAACCACGACCCCAAAGTACTTTAATCACATTCCAACCCGCACCGCGGAAGACACCTTCCAGCTCTTGCACGATTTTACCGTTGCCACGAACCGGGCCGTCCAAACGTTGCAGGTTACAGTTGATAACGAAAATTAAATTGTCGAGTTTTTCGCGAGTCGCTAATGAAATTGCGCCGAGACTTTCCGGCTCATCACATTCACCATCACCTAAAAATGCCCAGACTTTACGATCTGTTTTCGGGATCATTCCACGCGCTTCCATGTAACGGATAAAACGCGCTTGGTAAATAGATTTAATCGGGCCCAAACCCATAGAAACTGTCGGGAATTGCCAGTAATCCGGCATCAACCAAGGGTGCGGATAAGAAGAAAGACCTTTGCCATTCACTTCGCGACGGAAGTTATCGAGACTCGCTTCATCAAAGCGCCCCTCAACATAGGAACGAGCATACATACCGGGTGATACGTGGCCTTGGAAATAAATTAAATCGCCAGGAACATCACCATCATTGCCACGGAAGAAATGGTTAAAACCTACGTCATATAAAGTGGCGGACGAAGCGAAAGAAGCAATGTGACCACCCAAGCCTTCATCGTTATCGTTGGCTTTCATAACCATTGCCATGGCATTCCAACGAATAATTGAACGAATTTTGCGTTCCAGTTTGGCGTCACCGGGTGACTGAATTTCCTGATCAACAGGAATGGTATTGATGTAAGGAGTTTGAATGGAAGAAGGTTGGGCGATGCCTTGTCTGACTGCAGAATCAGAAATGGTCTTTAAAAGCTCAGCTGCGCGCTCTTTACCAGCATAACGAACGACGGACTTAAGGGCATCCAGCCACTCTTTTGTTTCAATGGCATCAATATCATGTTGCATTCAAATCTCCTCAGACATGCGCCTTGTGAGCACATTTCAACCTGAAAATGGGTTTGTGACGACAGTTACCAGTGAATTTACATTTAAAAAACACTGATAATTCATAGGGTTACCGCAGAAATTCCTTGTAGTGGATCAAAAAAAGTCCCGAATTCTTGCATAGCCGCGAAGTTTTTTCTAGCCCTATGGAACAAGGACATCAACAACTCAATCTTGACGCTATTAAACAGGAGGCCAGTAGACCACAGAATTCACAAGGCCTGCATTATGGCCTAACAAAATGATCAACTCCAAGTATTGACGAGTAAAAAACTTGATAATTTTCAACAACAAAGAAATAAAACGCACTGCAAGAAGGCATTTGATTTTTTTTGCACATTTATAAGCCAATACTGATCAATAGAGTTTGAAACAAAGAGCCTTTTGATCCTAATCAAGTGAACCAGCGACTGGCTTGATACTCTAGAGTCGGCTTTTTCTGAACTAAGAGAATTGGCAAATTGATAGCGCTATCCTGAACAAGCTAGACCTGTTTGAATCAGTGGTTTGGAGCAGCTATCCACATTCCTGTTGAAAGGGGTGACTTTGATGCCGCTTTTCTGGGTAAAAAATTCACACAATAAGACGCATTTCTCACTCTGGCTTTTTTTAAATACCAATCATTTGACAGCGCTGTCTTATTATTGGATTATTCTGAATGCACTGGTTAGAGCCAAAGTTAGGCCTTGGTTGCCAAGGTTGCACAATAATATTCCAATAACTGCGTTCTCTTAAGCTCACCCGGTGTCGGTTCCAGACGCGTAGGCTGCATTGTATGTGTCGCTTCTTATTGGTCGGTGGCCGGACAAGTTCAGTAGTCTTAATTGTTTTCCCAATCAAGTGACTTGGCTGTCATCTCATAATTAAACGAGGGTAAGATAATGTATAAAACAATCAAATCCACCACTGGACTTGTCAGTGCGTTCAAACGCATTGGGAGTATCGTTGGTGTTGGTGCTGCGATTGCAGCATC
>CAZICR010000452.1:0-2864 GCA_964537795.1 uncultured Cellvibrionaceae bacterium
TAGGTCTGTCCAAAATAAAAATTTATATCCAGTCACGTGCAGGTAAAAAATCTGTGTATAGTTTGGCTTCGGGGCTACCAGCTTCTGGTTGCCAGTTGTATTGCCATTTCACCAAGGGCGGCAATGACATTAAAATTGATTCTGTACGGCCACCAGTTTGTAAACCAAATAAAGTGCCGCGATCATAAACCAGATTAAATTCCACATAGCGGCCACGACGATACAATTGAAAATCGCGTTCGCGTTCACCATAAACAGAATTTTTTCTGGCGCTGACTATGGGTTGATAAGCTTTTATGTAGCTATCGCCTACTGCACGCATCAGTGCAAAACTGTGATCAAAACTTTCTGCGTTGTAATCATCAAAAAATAGCCCGCCAATACCTCGAGCCTCATTGCGATGTTTTAAATAAAAATATTCATCACACCATTTTTTAAAGCCGGGATAAATATGCTGCCCTAAAGGATCACAAGCATTTTTTGCGGTTTGGTGCCAATGTTTACAATCTTCCAGATTTCCATAATAAGGTGTTAAATCATAACCACCACCGAACCACCAAACCGGTGCAGCCCCTTCTTTTTCGGCAATAAAAAATCTTACGTTTGCATGACTGGTTGGTACATAAGGGTTGTGTGGATGAATTACCAGTGAGACACCCATTGCCTCAAATTTACGGCCAGCTAATTCAGGACGATGCGCTGTAGCAGACGCAGGCATTTGATTGCCAAAGACATGCGAAAAATTGACGCCGCCTTTTTCGATCACTGCGCCATTTTCCATTACGCGTGAGCGACCACCACCACCTTCAGGTCGCTGCCAGGAATCTTCAAAAAAAATTCCTTTAGTATCTTCGGTTTGCAACGCATCACAGATTCTGTTTTGCAAATCGAGCAAATAATTTTTTACGGCGAGTTTGTCGGGTTGAGGCATTTAGGTGCTCCGGTGTTAATTACGCAGATCGAATAATATTTCCCGTTAATAAATCACGTATTTCTGATGGATTTTTATTTCCCCCCAAATTGCCTGCAACAATTGCATCCAGTTGTGTTGGAAAATATCTGCGGACTTGATGGATTGTCTTTGCAGGTAGTTGATTGCTGGGATTGCACGAAGTTGACACTATAGGTCCGCCAACAGCTTTTGCTAATGCAGCGGCGATCGGATGATTGGTGACGCGCAGTGCAAATGCAGGATATTGTCCGCAAATCCATTCGGGAATTTTTTTATTTTTTGATCCGGTATTGGGAATTAACCAGGTCACAGGGCCGGGCCAGCTGGTTTTTAATTTAGCAATTTGCTCGGCAGGCAAATGTGTTAATAAATTTTCCACTTGCGCAAAATCGGCTGCCAATAAAATCACGCCTTTATGTAATGGACGTTGTTTGATTTGCAATAAACGATCAACAGCGCGCGGATTAAAAGGGTCACAACCCAATCCCCAAACGGCTTCAGTAGGATAAGCGACTATGCCTCCGGACCTGATGACGGAAGCGGCAATGCGAATGCGCGGATGCAAAATCCAGGGATTGGAAGACGAATTCATCTTGTGACCGAAATTAGACAGTTTGTTTTCGGCTCGCAGTTTAGCAGACTCGCTGATAACTTCCGCCCAGGGATTCAATTTTTCCTGACAATTCAAGCAATGTTAGTTGGGTGATTAATTGGTTGACGGGTAATTGTGTGCGTTCAATCAGCGCATCCAATGTCACCGGATCGTACCCCATAGCATTAAAAACCTTGTCTGTGTCGCTGGTGGTTTCAAGAATTAAATCGGTTGATTTTGATGTTTCTTTTTCAGGTGAAGATAAATCCAGTTTTTGCTGTGCTTCTTGCCATTTAAAACTCATTAATCCATTTAATTGATCGAGAATATCCTGTGCGGTTTCCACAAGTGTGGCACCTTGGCGAATTAATTGGTGACATCCCTTTGCCAATGGATTGTGTATCGAGCCGGGAATAGCAAACACTTCGCGATTTTGTTCCAGTGCTTGTCGCGCAGTAATCAATGATCCACTTTGCAACGCTGCCTCAACCACTAATGTACCTAAACTTAAACCACTGATAATGCGATTGCGTTGCGGAAAATTACCGGCATAAGAACCTGTGCCCAAGGGAAATTCACTGATCAGGGCGCCACCTTTTTCAATAATCTCCAGTGCTAATGCACGATGGCGAGCGGGGTAAATTCGATCAACGGCGGTGCCCATGACGGCGATGGTTTTACCCCAGGCACTGAGTGCGCCCCTGTGCGCAGCACCATCCACACCCAAAGCCAGACCGCTGGTAATTGCAAAACCTTGAGTTGCCAGATAATGCGCAAATCGTTCAGCGTTTTCACTACCGCCGGAACTGGGATTGCGACTACCGACAATGGCGATTTGCGGCAAGCTCAAACAATCCGCATTGCCGCGTACAAATAAAAAAGGCGGTGGGTTGGTGATTTGTCTCAGGAGCTTCGGATAGCGATTATCCTCAAAAAGTAGTACCTGAATTTCAGATTGATCGCCGATGCGATCTATATCCGCAAAAACGATTTGGGTTAATGGATGTGTCTGGGGATTTTTTTGGAATTCGGTGAGGTTGCTGAGTGCATCAAGTTTCAGGAGGTTTTTCAGTTGGTGATGTGGTGCGTGCAAGGCTTTTTCAGCTGAACCAAAAACATCCAATAAACGCCAGTAAACACTGGCGCCAGTTTCGGGTAAACGCTGTAGGAAAAGTGGAGCAAAAAGATTGTGAGTGGTATTCATGTATCATCCTTGATAGTGGATCAAAAAAATTATGGGTTACGGACTTTATCGCCCACGGCTAAAGGACGATCAGTTTCCAGTACCAATGCAAAGCTCATTTTTTCAAAAGCACGGAA
>CAZICR010000453.1:0-2863 GCA_964537795.1 uncultured Cellvibrionaceae bacterium
TTTTTAATTAAACCGGAATTCAAACCCAAATCGATCCGCAGTTTTGTGATTCGTGCCGGCAAAATTACGGCCGGGCAAAAAAATGCCTTTGAAAACTCATGGCACATTTATGGATTAAGTTTATTTAATGGAAAAATCGATCCGGAAATATTATTTGGTCGCGATGCACCTTTAGTTCTGGAAATCGGTTTTGGTATGGGCGATTCGCTTTTTCAAATGGCCACCCAGGAACCAGATAAAAATTTTATGGGGATAGAAGTTCACCCGCCTGGTGTTGGCCGATTAATCAATCTTGCTCATCAACAGGAATTGAAAAATTTGCGTGTCTACATGGCAGATGCAATGGACGTGTTGGAAGATTGTATTCCCGACGAATCCATCGACAGGTTACAACTTTATTTTCCCGATCCCTGGCACAAGAAGAAACATAATAAACGCCGTATAGTGCAGTCCGGCTTTATACAAAAAATTTATCCGAAACTCAAAATAGCTGGCATTTTACATATGGCTACCGATTGGCAACCCTATGCAGAGCAGATGTTGGATCTTATCTCTGCAAATAAGGGGTTTGAAAATTTATCCCAAGAAAAGTCCTTCGTTTCTCGCCCGGATTATCGTCCGATTACCAAATTTGAAAAGCGCGGAGAAAAACTGGGTCATGGCGTTTGGGATTTGTTGTTTAAAAAAATAAACAATTTTGGTAAGGTGCGCACAAATAATAATCACGAAACGGATGCCTATTGATCTTAACAATGTCTGACAGTCGTCAGACATAAAACGCCGCAATGATGCGGTAATTAAAGTGGAGTTTCTCATGAAGACCAAACACATACTTTTAGCGACTGCGATTGCGGCGGTAACCTCGTCTGCCACTGCTGATGATTATAAAGCCGATATTTTTGTTAATGGCGGTATCATAGGATTTTCCGATGTGCCCTATAAAGATGGAAACACTTGGGGGTTAAGTGCTGGTTATGCAATCACCGAAGATTGGACTCTGGAAGCAGTTGCAAGCCGTTTTGATACAGAAACGACTGATGATGTTGCGATTGACCTTGATGGAACCCAGTACCGATTGGACGCCCTGTACCATCTACCTACCAATAACGAATGGCGCCCTTTCCTTGCTTTTGGTGTGGGTGATCAAACATTGGATTTTAATGCCGCGACACCAACATCACACAGTGACACTTTGGTGAATATTGGTCTGGGTCTGAAGCGTGCAATCGGTGATAATTTTGAATTCCGCTCTGATCTGCGCAATTTCAACAGCATAGATAATGAATACAACGAATTGGCATTAACTTTTGGTTTGGGTTATCGCTTCGGTGTGGCCTCTTCACCCAAGCCTGTTGCTGCTCCAGCACCTGCACCTGAACCAGTTAAAGAAATCGATTCTGATGGCGATGGTGTTTTTGACTCCAAAGATCAATGTGCCAATACACCCAAAACGCACAAAGTTGATGCTGTAGGTTGTTCATTGAAATTGACTGAAACCGTAGAAATCGAACTCAACATTACTTTCGATTCTGCAAAATCTGTCATCAAACCAGAATTTGAAAATGAAGTGTCAAAACTGGCTGAGTTCATGAACCAGTACGCTGATACTGTAGTAACCGTTGAAGGCCACACCGATAGCCAAGGCGCGGATACCTACAATCAAAAACTTTCACAAAGCCGTGCTGATGCAGTCAAGACAATGTTGATCACCAAATACGGTGTTGCCGCTGAACGTGTTAAATCCATAGGCTATGGTGAAGCACAACCTGTAGCGGATAACGCAACCGCAGATGGTCGTGAACAAAATCGTCGCGTAGTGGGTGAAGTTTCCAGCACAATAACCAAAACAGAAACCAAATAATTTTTAGATTTTTACACCTATGCTCTTTTGTCATCCCTGCGAAAGCAGGGATCCAAGAAGAAGAATGGAATGGCGATAAATTCTGATTTGTGCGAAGTTCTCTTATTTTTATTGGAGTTGTGAAAATAAAAAACCCCGAAGAAATTCGGGGTTTTTTATTGCTATCAATTAATTATTTTTTTGGTGCAGCTTCTGGCGCTTTCACTTCCAATAATTCAATTTCAAAAATCAAAGTAGATGATGCGGGGATTGGACCTTGACCACCTTCACCATAAGCCAGCTCGGAAGGAATATAAACTTCCCACTTGGAGCCTTGGGGCATCAATTGCAGAACTTCTGTCCAACCAGGAATTACACCATCTAATGGGAAAGTAGCGGGTTGACCGTGTTTGGCGGAACTATCAAATTCCGTACCATCGATTAATTTACCTGCGTAATGTACAGTCACTGTATCAGTCACTTTTGGTTTTACGCCTTTGCCTTCGGTAATAACTTTGTACTGTAATCCGCTCTCAGTAACTTTTACGCCTTCTTTGACTTTATTTTCTTCGAGGAATTTTTTACCTTTTTCGATATTTTCCGAGCTGACTTTTTTACGATCTTCTTCTTGTTTTTTCATCACTTTTTCTTGCATTTCGTTCATGATTTTTTGCGAATCTTCTTCCGAAATACGAGAATCCTTGGCGGCTTTGGCATCATTCAAGGCTAACAGGAATGCAGCTTCGTCTAACTCAACACCATTTTGTTTTAAATTTTTTGCCATATTATGGCCAATGATGTAACTGACTTTTTGCTCAAGCGTTGTAATTTTTGCGCTGTCATCAACCTTTGGTTCTTCTTTACAGCCAGCGATCAATGCAGTGCTTGCCGCAAAAATGCTGATTACCAGTAAACGTTTGTTAAACATAGTGCACCTTATCTTGTATGGTTTATTAATGAATAGTAATACCTATATACCAGCCGTCACCGCTGTGGGCTTACGAGCAGGCGCCAATCTTACCC
>CAZICR010000454.1:0-2825 GCA_964537795.1 uncultured Cellvibrionaceae bacterium
CTGCCACTACATCAGGGTCTGAATAGTCCGCATATAAAATCGGATTTTGATAAAAACCATTATTTAAATCGGCTTGCCAGGGAACCGCTTTTCCGGCGGGCTTTGTGGGAACAGAGTGACAAGCTCCAAGAAAAATCGTAATACTTAAAATTGTGATTGAATGAATTAATTGTATTGGTCTCATTTTGTATCTCACTGCTATTTTTTTGCTCTGATTTTCATCAGAATTCAGATTATAACATTCAAAATTTTATTTAAACGCCATAAATTCTGTCTAAATCAGTAAAAAATAGTTAAATAAGAATTAAAAAAAGATTTACCAAGGCTTACTGACAATCCGGCGGCTAGCCATGGCAAATACCCCGGTATTGCTCTATCACATCATTTCCATGTGATCATTTGCAGGGATGACGGATTAAGAGACTATGCATGATGACGAAACCTATGCGACCTACAAAGACTGTATCAATTTCAAAATTTGTTTTTGTTCTTGTGTAGTAACCAAAGAATCATAAAGCGGTGCCATTGCACGTCGGAATGAATCTTTATCAACGTCTTTTACAAAAACTACGCCTTTTGCCAGGCAATTTTGTAATGCTGATTTTTCACTTTCAGACCAATACTCACGCATTTTTCTGACAGAATCGGTCGCTGCTTGTGCTAATAATGTTTGATCTTCCTGGCTCATGGAATCCCATCGATTTTTTGAGAACGCAATTATTTCCGGAACCATTGCATGTTCTGTGTGGGAATAATAATTAAAGACTTCAAATTGTTTGTAACTGTAAAAGGTTGGAATATTATTTTCAGCGGCATCGATAAGGCCGGTTTTTTTTGCTGATATCAATTCATTCATGCCGACCTTGACACCTTCAGCTCCCATGGCTTTTGCAACAGCAACCCACATGTCAGATGGCATTACCCGCAGCTTGGTGCCTTTAATATCTGCTGGACTACGAACAGGTTTACTGGCATAAATAGAACGGGCACCACTGTCATAAAAAGCCAAACCTTTTAAATTGGCTTTTGACATAGCATCCAATATTTTTCGGCCGGGCTCGCCATCCACTGCATTGTGCATGTGTTGTGTGGATTTGAATAAAAATGGTAGTGAAAGTAAAACTGTTTCAGCCACTTCACTATTCAGCATGGAAGGATTGATGCGCATCATATCAATGCTGCCAGTACGTAATTTTTTATATACTTCAGCGTCGTTTCCAAGGACACCACCGCTACAAATTTCCAGCGTAATGCGTCCATTACTGCGCTGGGTTAACTGTTCACCCAAATACTGTAACGCCCTGACTGCTGGATGATCATTTCCATGCATATCAGCAACACGCAACTCAATACGTTGAGGACCCGATTTAAATTTAAATGACGCAATTGCCTGGGTTATTTTTTTTGATGACTCGGTGATTGAGCTAATTGATTTTGCCGAAGCCATTGATGCTTTGGAATTTTGTTCACTCATGCTGGAAATCTGTTCAACTTTTTGCAGAATTTGATTACTGGCTTGCTGTTGTACTTTGATAGACGAGAATAATTCTTCGACATTTTGCGCTGCAATGATTGAACCTTTATTGATTCGATCAATTGAATCGCCTGCATGCTGTGCATGCTCAACACCTTGATTCACAGCCGCTTCCGCAATCGCCATGGCATCAAAAGAAACGGCCGCATTATCTTGCATACGCGCAACAATTTTGCTGATTTCCTGGGTGGACTGCGCAGATCTTTGCGCAAGATTCCGCACTTCATCCGCAACCACAGCAAAACCTCTGCCCTGCTCCCCTGCTCTGGCGGCTTCTATCGCGGCATTGAGTGCAAGTAAATTGGTTTGATCCGCTATTTGGTGAATGACAACAGCCATTTTCGCAATGCTATTACTGTCATCTCGCAACGCAGAAATACTTTCAGAGGCTTTACGAACAGTAGCACTGATTTCACGAATACCATTGACTGTATTCAATATATCCACAGTGCCGCGCTCCGCGACTTCGCGTGTTTCATGTGTGTGTTGGCGAGCATCTTCACTTTGACGGGTAACGCTGCTAATTCCCGCGACCATATCATTCGCTGCACGATTGGCGTTTATGGAGGCATCGCTTTGTAATTGTGAATTGCGAGCAATCGATGCGGCAGCTGTGTCCACTTCTTCGATAGTTGAACCCAGGTTTTTACAAATACGCTCAATGCTCTCAAGGCTTTCACATAAACGCGAATTTAGACTGGTATAGGCTTTGAGAATCTGACCTATTTCATCATGGCTAACCGATTCAAATCTTTGGGTAAAATCCAGTTCAGCCGCCGATTTGGAAACTGCATCCCGCAAATTACCCAGTGGTTGAACAATCGATTTCCAAAAACTGCGGGCCGCAATGACCAAACCCGTCAGAGCCAATCCCCCCAGTATCAGGATCAAATTACTGAAGAACGAGAGAGAGTCACCTTCAACGGAAGCGAAACCATAGAGGGCAACCAGTAGTAAACACAAACAACTGACTATAGAAAGTCCAATCAACACCAGAGTGCGATTTGCAATGTTCAACGTCTACTCCCAAGATTTCTTAGTTAGTTTTTGTGAGTGTAGACCAACTATTCTCGATTTCACTTTCTTGTCAGGGTGAACAAAAATCCAAATCAATGAAAAAACATCTGCCCCTCCAATTCCACAAGCTTATGGTCAAATTCACTTTTTTGTTCACTTTCGCTATATGGGACTTGAAAACACTAATGTTTTCCAATAAGTTGCCTGCGCGTAGCATTTGGTAACAATATTGTTCCATTTGTCACTTTATGTGACGCCAAAAATGAAAAACATT
>CAZICR010000455.1:0-2812 GCA_964537795.1 uncultured Cellvibrionaceae bacterium
AATTTGCAGATAGTTGTAAACGCCGACCCGGCATAGATTGCGCAATCACATCGCCCAGAGTATCGCCCGTACGGGCACGAAAATAGTGTTCGTCGTTAATGTTGGCAGCATCCAACCTGATATCAAGCGACGGAATACTCCAGTAAATTCCAGCATCAAACACTAGACTCGAAGGTAACGTGACCAAACACAAACGCCCGGAACAGGTGCTTGATAAATAATTACCTTTTAAGGTTAAACCCCAATGCTTGTTGAGTTGATAGATTGCCGTTACACCCACTTGTTGTTCTGGATTTCCTTGTTTACGTTCGTACTCCGCCAAACCATTTGGCAAAATAATTCCGGCGCGCCCACCATATAAAAAAGCCTCGGCAGGATAAATAACATTGCCATCGGCATCGAGCACATCGGCAAAACCCAGCGCGCGCGCATCAACTTGCATAGTGCCACCAACATTGGGGGTGAAACGCGTTTCTTGAGACAAGGTATAAAGCGTTAGCAGCAGATCACGACGGGGTATCCATTTTATTTCGGTTTGCCAGCCACGGGTGGTAGTAGAGGTTGCATAAGCATTAACAACACTCGCCACATCATTTTCCGAAACACCGACCCTTCCTTGTTCATAGACAGATGTCGAAAAATGGAATCGGCCATCGAACCAGCTGGCTTTGATACCGGCCTCTTTCAACTCTGCAAAACCTATGTGACCGGCGTCGATCACCTCATTCAGCAAAGAATTATTATTACCGTCCAAAAGGATGGTGGCCTTAGCCAAAGTTGCGTAAGGCCGCAGGTTGTAAGGTAATTGTTGCGACAAACTAATTGACCAGGATGAACCACTGTCCCAAGCTTCAGCCTTCTCATCGGACTGCGCATAAGCACCTGGATTCAGGGCATTGCCTGTATTCACTATGTAGCGCCCTGCATAATTAATATTCTCAGCCTGGGAACCGTCATGGCGTGCGCCTATTAATAAATTGGTGTCTTGGGAAAGATCGAGATCAAATAAAACACCTACACCAATTTCTGAAAACTCGGTTCGATAAATACTTCCCCAAGGCAAACCATCATTAAAAAGATTGGTATTTTCATTGGAACTGGTGAAAGTAGTATTCGCCGTCATTCCAGCATTTTCTTTGTTCCAAATATCGGACGTAGCATCAGTACGATGATTGCCATAATCACCTTGAATCCGCTTGCCTTCCGAAACTGTATTACGCAGATTCACCGTCAAGGTTTGATTGACTCGCCATCCGAAAGGCAATTCATGAACGCGTTTGGTGACTGTGAATTTATCTTCAACAACGTACACATCCTGAACCTGACTAAAAGGTTGATTGGAATTTTTATACTGACTCATGCGGTCATAAAAAAACTGATTTTTAGTGGTGAAATCAGCATCGCTGTCGTACACCAAATCCGCAAAAAAAGTAAGAAATTCAGCTTTAACATCTTTTTCAAAAGCTGCACTGCGACGTGGATTAAATTCATTAATCGTGACTGTGCGCGGATCGAGCGGCATGCCTATTGGTATTGAGCCGGAAATCGGAAGTGGCCCACCAATCCCTTGAGCACGCAACAATCCATCGGGATCGGCTTCAGGGTGAGCATTCAAATAATTGAAAAGGGTTTCAGGAATACCTTGTATGACTGGAAAATTTTCAACAGAAAGCAACTTGCCATTTGCATCTTTTGGCCAGGAAAAAAACTGTTGCAGAGGTTGATTGCTGGAAGACAAATTACCCAGGACTGGCGAGGCAGTTTGCATCTCAAGGTAACCAATAGTGCCGTTATTGTTTAAGTCCAAATTAACCAGCGGTGAGCCACCTATGTAGTCTCCATCATCCACGAGGTTTTGAGTGAATCGTCCTATTAAAGCACCGGAAGTACGCGACTCCTGATAGTTCACACCTGTTTCCAGACGAAACCCGTTCCATGCATCATCAATACTGGTTGCGGCTTGAAACAATGTTTGCTTGACCGGAACTCCCTCCGCATATGAATCTGAATCTTCCACTAAACCGTAAAGGTAATAGCCCCCGGGTTTGTCTATAGCCTCAATATCCAGCGGACCACCAAAACCAAAAGACAACTCCCGACGATTGTAATCACCGGTAATGAGTTGTGTGAAACCATGAGCTTCATCAAGATACTGACCGGTTTTGGATCGGCCCGATTTAGGGACAAAATTGACATATCCACCTATTTTTCCCATTCCATGGAGTGGCGACGCAGGCCCCCCGACGACTTCAATAAAATCCATCGCAGCTAAAACGCTGCGACCATGTCCTTGCAGTGTCAGCCGGCGCATCCCGCGAAAATAGGTATCAGCAGGCACACTGCGAATATCAACTGAGCCTTGAACACCAAAACGGGTTGTGGTGAATACCCCGGGCACAACACGCAACAAATCTTCAACCGCACTTAAACTGAACAAGTCAATCGCATCACCATTGACAAAAGAAACTGAGCGAGGTGTTTCCAATAAAGGTTTGGACAAACCAAATACAGAATTACTGCTCGATGAATCCCACCAGGGAGCTTGGGCCGTGACATCAACATCCGAAAGCAGGGTGACATCATTATCCTGGGAGATTTTGGGGGAAGGTTGCGCCTTCACATTTTCATCGGTAGAAACGGTTTTATTTGAAATAGCGATGATTTTTCCATTAATTAATCGCCAGGAAACTCCAGTATTTTCAAGAAGTTTTTGAATAGCTTCCTCAACAAAAAACTCTCCTTTAATTCCTGATGAATACTTATTGGAAACAACACCGGGTTCATACAGAAGTTGTAATGACGCCTGTGAACT
>CAZICR010000456.1:0-2811 GCA_964537795.1 uncultured Cellvibrionaceae bacterium
TATCAATATAAACATTCATACTGTCAGTTTTGATATGAATGATTTTGGATTCTGTTGCTTTAGCGATACCGGTATCGGCAGTTGTATTAACCAGAGTATTGTCCACACTGGAGCTAACAGAAGAGCTGCTTTGGGTTGCTGGTGAACTCTGCGTGACATTGTTGGTTGCAGGATGTAAATCATTAAATTCTTTGTAGCGAATAACTAATAACAGCGCGACTGCAAGAATTGCCACTATCAAAATATTTTTTTGCCAATCCATCTTAATGACTGCCGTGATGATGTGAATGAGAGTGCGAACAGCACCGGTTATTTTTGGGCGGAACCAGATCTTCTCCACCAGGATGTCCGGGGTGGCATTTTAAAAGACGAATCACACTTAGATAAGTCCCACGCAAAAATCCGTGAGTCAGCAATGATTCTTCTGCATACCAGGAACAGCTTGGGTAAAAGCGACATTGGTTGCCGATAATTGGACTTAGCAACAATCGATAAACATGAATCAGTTTCACGCTTATCCATACCAATAATTGATTGAGTTTATACATATCTATTTTCCGCTATTAACCTCATCAGAGGCTGGGCGTTTTTCCTGGACTTTCTTTAATAGTCTGTGCCATTGCTGATCGAGAAGCTTGAATACATCCTGATTGCTGAGTTTATCCAAGCCATTACGTGATAGTAAAACCAGATCAAAATCCAGAAGCTTATCTTGTTGGTGACGAAAGCTTTCGCGGCTTAATCGTTTGATGCGATTACGGTCAACAGCCAGACGAAGATGTTTTTTAGCAACGACTAATCCTAAACGAGGAAAGCCGCGTCCATTATGACAAGCTAATAAAAGAAGGTGCTGATGGGAAATGCGGAAAGTAGCTGAGTCGAAAACCTGCTGAAAGTCATCAGAGTTGAGCAAACGCAAGGATCTGCTAAATGTTTGATTCACTCTGATGACTCATCAATGGGAAACACAATTAGATGGTCAGGCTTTTGCGACCTTTGGCACGACGACGAGCCAATACCAAACGACCATTTTTGGTAGCCATACGAGCACGGAAACCATGAACGCGTACACGCTTCAAATTACTGGGTTGGAATGTTCTTTTCATAAGAGCAACCTATAAAACGCAAGTTTGTAAACCTACCAATAACTGGTAGCTGTGAGTAGAAAGGGGCGCGATTCTAAATAAATAAACCATTTAAAGCAAATCATTTTGGTTGATTTCTCTACAGTTGTTGAAATTAGATCCAAAATTCTTTTTATACCCGTTTATTCTCAAGTTATGCTCAATAAATAGACAGTTTATTAACAGAGATATCCACAATTATTTATTTATTAACTTACTGATTTAATTATATTTTCCATAGGTTATCACTATAATAAAAAATATTTTTTTGGTTTGTGGATAACTTATTTACTCTGGAATACACTTAGCCTCCAATACAAAGAAGGGGCTTGGCTTTTGTTAGATACACTTTGGAAATCCTGTCTATCAAGTCTTCAAAATGAATTGCCCTCACAGCAATTCAATACTTGGATAAGACCTTTGCAAATTGATAATTCAAGTTCAACCAGTGAGCTGCGGTTGCTTGCGCCTAATCGTTTTATTTGCGATTGGGTCAATGAAAAGTTTATGCACAGAATTAAGGAGTTAGTCAGTCAAAATCATCAATTGCCATTGAGTATTATGCTAGGAATTATGCCCAGGCAAAACCTTTCGGCGTTCATGATAGAAATAGAAAAGCCCGTACCTGAGGTCGCAGTTAATACAAATTATGTAAGTTCTTTAAAGAATAAAATTGACGATGTAATAAAGGAAGCCAGTACAGATACTCCAGACTTAAATGTGGAAGGTGGTTTGAAGCACAGCCACTATTTAAATACAGCCAGTACGTTTTCGAGTTTTGTTGAAGGTAAGTCAAATCAGTTGGGTTTGGCTGCAGCAAGACAAGTAGCAGAAAATCCTGGTGGTGCTTACAACCCTCTTTTTATTTATGGTGGGGTGGGGCTTGGTAAGACTCATCTCATGCAGGCCGTAGGCAATGCAATGCTGGCGAAGAATCCCAATGCAAAGATTGTTTATCTGCATTCCGAACGATTTGTTGCGGACATGGTAAAAGCATTACAGTTAAATGCCATTAATGACTTTAAACGTTATTATCGCTCTATGGATGCTCTTTTAATTGATGACATCCAATTTTTTGCTGGTAAGGAGAGATCTCAGGAAGAATTTTTCCATACATTTAATTCTTTGCTGGAAGGTGGCAGACAAATTATTTTGACTTGCGATAGATTTCCAAAAGAAATAAATGGCTTGGAGGAGAGATTAAAATCTCGTTTTGGTTGGGGATTGACGGTTGCAGTTGAACCACCGGAATTAGAAACGCGTGTAGCGATTTTAATGAAGAAGGCTGAACAGGCTGGAATTGATTTACCGCATGATGCTGCTTTTTTTATTGCGCAACGAATTCGTGCTAATGTTCGCGATTTGGAGGGTGCTCTAAAAAGAGTGATTGCCAGCGCCAATTTTACCGGGAGATCTATAGATGTCGATTTGGTAAGAGAGGCACTTAAAGATTTATTGGCTTTGCAAGATAAACAGGTTGGAATTGATAATATTCAGCGTGTAGTTTGCGAGTATTACAAAATCAAAATGAACGACATGGTATCTAAGCGTCGAAGTCGTTCAGTAGCTAGACCTAGACAGGTTGCAATGGCATTGGCAAAAGAATTAACCAACCATAGTTTGCCTGAAATTGGTGAAGCATTCGGTGGCCGTGACCACACCACTGTTTTACATGCCTGTCGTAAAA
>CAZICR010000457.1:0-2798 GCA_964537795.1 uncultured Cellvibrionaceae bacterium
CGTAATGCACGCCAACGAACATATTCTGTTTGGGTAAAAATTTGAGCCAGATTGAGTGAGCTTCCCAGCGTTGAAAAATTTTCAATGCCAAATAATTCTGAGGATGCGGATGCAATAAAAGGAGAAAATGAAGCAGCGGCAATTTCGGCCAAGCCACTTAGCGTCGCAATATCATCTTGTGGGTGCCTAGCGGAAGGTTTATGGCTGATTTCAAAGTCGCCAATCAAAACACCGTAGGGTTCACCACCTGCAATTCCATATTCTTCGTTATACACTTTATTGAACAATTGGCTCTGATCGAACTCAATTGCCCGGTCAATATCTTTTGCAATTTCCGCCCAAGTAATATCAAGGATTTTAATTTTGATATTTCTTACGCCCTCGGCTTGTGCAACAAGATGCCAGACGCCGCGCCATGAAGCTTCCAGCTTTTGATAAGCGGGATCGTGAATGATGATATTTAATTGATCATTAATGAGTTCATCAATTTCAGCAATCGATCGGTCAATTGCATGATGAATATCATCAGTGGTTTGCAGGGATTCTGTATCGACAAATTCAGTAAGCCAATAGGTTAATGCTTTTCGGGTATTTTTTTCTTTCAGGAAATCAGCAAGCGAGACAATCCATGCTTCACGTGTATAGAGCGAATCTATAGGCACTTGAGCATTGGCATCGGTTGCGTGTTGAAAATTTGTTTGCACTAATTCTTATTCCAAATTGTCAAAAGCCATCGGAGCAAAACAAAAGAGGGGCCATGAGCCCCTCTTTGTCAAAGCGTTTAACCAACCTTGGGAATGTTGGCCACCAAACGCAATGAGGCGCTGAGCTCTTCCATCTGTAACCAGGGTTTCAAATAAGCCACCGCACTGTAAGAACCCGGTTTGCCCGGAATCTCTTTCACCTGCACACTGGCTTCTGCCAGCGGATACTTGGCTTTCATTTCAGCACTCGCACCCGGTGTCGCGTTCACATACTGGGACAACCACTTGTTCAACCAACGCTCGGCATCGGCCGCTTCCATAAAGGAACCCACCTTGTCACGTGCCATCACTTTCAAAAAGTGCGCAATACGTGAGGTGGCCAGAATGTAAGGTAAACGGGCTGAAATGGCCGCGTTTGAACTGGCATCCGGATCGTTGAATTTCTTGGCTTTTTGTGTGGTTTGCGCCCCGAAGAAAACTGCGTAATCAGTGTTCTTGTAGTGACACAAAGGCAGGAATCCCAGCTTGCCCAGTTCCGCTTCACGACGATCGGTAATACCGATTTCAGTCGGGCATTTCTGGTCGGTATCACCATCATCACTGGTAAATACGTGACTGGGTAGACCTTCTACCTTGCCGCCACCTTCCGCACCACGAATACTGGTGCACCAGCCGTATTTGGCATAAGCCTGGGTCAGGGTAGTGCCCAGAGTATAAGCGGCATTCATCCAGCAGTAGGATTCATGTTCACTTTCAATATGCTTGCCATCCGCGGTGACATTGGCTTCTTCAAAGTTGAATGCCTCCACCGGCTTGGTCGCTTGGCCATAAGGCAAACGTGCCAAAGTCCGTGGCATGGTCAGGGTGACAAAGCGGGAATCTTCACTGTCCCGGAAACTGCGCCAGGGAATGTAGTCAGCCGATTCGAAAATCTTTTCCAGATCACGCGGTTTGGAGAGTTCGGTAAAGGAATCAAAGCCGAACATTTTGGGCGAGGCTGCCGACAGGAAGGGACAAAAACCCGCTGCAGCAATATTCGACATTTTACTCAGCAGGGAAATATCTTCCGGGTGTGAGGAGAACTCATAATCACCAATCAAGGCACCGTAAGGCTCGCCACCGGCGATACCAAATTCACTTTCGTAAATCTTCTTGAAGGTCTGGCTCTGGTCAAACTCCACCGCTTTTTCCAGATCACGGCTCAGTTCTTTCTTGCTGATATTCAATACCCGCAGTTTCAATTGCGAACTGGTTTCGGTATTGCTCACCAGATGATGCAGTCCCCGCCAGGAGCCTTCCAGTTTCTGGAATTTCTCGTTGTGCATGATCGCTACCAGCTGCTCCGACATCAATTTGTCGATGGCTGCAATAGCAGCGTTGATGGTCACACTGAGGTTTTTATCCCACTTGACAGTGCCTTTGGTGGCTTCGGCTGTGAGTGTACGCAACAGATCTTCGGTTTCATCACGCGGTGTTTGCCGGGTAGCCCCAATTGCCTGCTCCAGAAAACTGACATCCGCTTCCTGTCCTTCCAGCGCGGCTGTTTGTGATTCTTGCTTCGCCATTATTTATCTCCGTCTTTTTTATCGGTACCTAATTCATTCGACAAGCGGGAGAGGGCTTCAGTGTTGCTGAGCACATCCTCCAATATGGTTTCCAACTCTTCCGAGCGATCCGCTTTGGTTAACAGATCACGCAGTTTGTTGCGGGTTTCCATCAGTTTTTTCAAGGGTTCCACTTTCTCGACCAGCTTGTGCGGTTCAAAATCTTCCATACTTTTGAAATCGATGTTGACTGACATCTGGGTGCCGTCTTTTTCCAGGGTGTTATCGACTTTCATGTTTAACTGGGGATTGATTTTGGAGAGCAGGTCATTGAAGTTATCGCGATCTACCTGGGCGAATTTGCGATCCTTGAGTTGTTTTTTGCCTTCGGTGTTATCGCCGGAGTAATCGCCCATCACGCCCATCACAAAGGGCAGTTCCTTTTCGGCTTTCTGGCCGTTGGTTTCCAGATCATAAGTGATGTGCACCCGCGGCGATCTCACTCTTTTTAACTTGTCGTGTATGCTTTCTGCCATGTCATTGCTCCTGA
>CAZICR010000458.1:0-1775 GCA_964537795.1 uncultured Cellvibrionaceae bacterium
GCTTCTTCCTGTTGCATGCGAATGCGCGTCAGGTTTTGTCCGCGCTGGGTTTCGCTATAGTTCCCGGGAAATTCAAAACGCTCCAATGCGTTGTTATTTGCCAATTTAATCGAGGTGGGTGTTTCGGTGAACAACGACATGTTGGCATTTTCAAAATTATAATCAGTCTGCGCAAAGGCTCCCGAACAATATTGAAAACTGTGTTGCCATTGGTTGAAGTAAGCTTTTTGTCTACTACCTGATCCATGTTCCAGAGTGTTTTCTTCAAGGAAAACAAATGAATCAGAATTGTCGACAATATGGAGTAGGTGTTTATCCTCTTGATGTTCAAAAAAGTAAAACATACCTTCTTGTTCCAGCAATCGGCTGATAAACGCAAAATCGGATTCCTGATATTGCACACAATACTCAAGAGGTTGGTGAGTATCGAGTAAAGTAAATTTGAAATCGTGAAATCCCAATTCTGTAAATAAACTTTCAATAATTGCCTGAACTGTCAGGTTTTGAAAAACACGGCAATTGGTACGTTTGTCCAAAAACCAGAGCCAAGGCACCAGTTCTGCCTTGTAACCGTAAAAGCTGCGCTTTTCCATTCCGGTACAAACAAAACTTTTAACATAACCATTAAAAGGGCGTGTTTGTCCGTTGGCATCAATAAATAACGCAATATGGCTGCCAATAATATCTTCAACAACGATTTTGTCTCGCTGCGAAAGCAAATCTATCTGAATAGAAAAGAGCCGGGAAAAAGACTCGTTTACTTGCAGGCGTCGCAATAGAAAAGCGTCTTTCCCCAGCACTGTTTCCATGTGCATGAAACGATTGTCTTGCGTGTGTTTAAAGATACTGTCGAGGACGCTGCTCACAAAAAATCTCCTTTCAATTGAACGAAGGACAAGTCGATCTCGTGACGGGTGATCCTACTCCCTGAGGTGAGCATTATTCTAGCGATTCTATTGGCAGTAAATAAAATAGCGATGATGCGAAGTGTGACACACTCGCCTATTGTCGAGATTTAATCCTATCCAATTCTCTAATTCAAAAAACACAATCACGAAAATGGCGCCAAAATTTTCTTTTTGATTTATGCGAGCAATGCATTCCGTTTTCGTAGCCCGTACGAAGCAAAGCGGAATGCGGGGCTTTTGGAATTTTGAAAACCCGCATTTCACTGCACTCCATGCGTGCTATTTGCTGAATTCTATTGCGCTTTTCCATAGAGAACACTCTGGATTCGAACATGTTTTGAATATCAAAAGTGGCGTTGGATCAATGCTCCAACGCCTACAAATTATTAATAACTGCATTACTGCTTGTTCAGAAATATCATTGGCAAAACTAATTGTAAGCTCAACCCCATGCCCTTTTATTTGCTGATAGCCTGGAAGATTGTAGATACAAGAAAAGAAGATATTTTCATCTTCTTGATGGTAGAAGCAAGGCCCTTGTATTGTAATATCCATAAATCACATTCTTCTTCTAGAAAAATTATTAGCCGCCATCTGGTTCCTCTCCATCTTCATCAAACCAAGATATTTGTGCGATTTGTTTTTCTGAAAGTACAAGACTAGTTTTTTGCTTTCGAGTCACAACGGCACCTGACATGTCGGTATCAACGAAGCTACAATTTTCAAATGAAGATCGCCGCAAGTCCGTATTGCTGAGATCAGCTTGATCAAACCGAACGTTTACATACACTGAAGCACGCAGATCAGATTTCGTTAAAATAGCTTTGCTAAAATCAACGTCAATGAAATCGTTCCAACAAAGCGTGG
>CAZICR010000458.1:1785-2797 GCA_964537795.1 uncultured Cellvibrionaceae bacterium
CTGTGTTTGCAAAAGAGACATTCCTGATCTCTGAACGACTAAAGAATGTTCTTGGTAGAGTAAGGTTAGCGAGTTTTTCATCTTCAATTACTGTACGGAAAAAACTGACACCTAGAGGTTCGGGGTCATCGTATCTAGGACGATGATCAGGTATTTCTGGAAACTGATTGGGTTCAAGTTGTCCTATCTTCTGGAGTAATAGGCAGGATTCCTTGTAGGATTTTCTGCGCGAAGATGCTAATCCGCGTGGAGATAATAAAGACAACAAGAAGAAAGTAATCACTCTGCGAGAAATCATGTCGAACCTACCTCAATTTTTTCAGCAATAATATTAATTTTCAACACCTCAAACCAAAAATCCTCGTCTTAAAAATTAACTGTACTGATCTCTACGTATCCATCTACTTGTGTACCCATTTGATACTCCAAACAGAACAATTATCTAAATCGGACGATTATTCCGGAATTGAAAATTTGAGTCTACAAGCTCTTCCAACTGTTGAACTCAGATGGCCTTAATCCATAACGAGAGAGAACTCCTTCATGCAGGCGACGTAACTCATCAATAATCAGAGCTTTGAGGTTTTCTTGATCTGCTAAAGGTACAGACTCAATTACATTTTTTTCTATGTGTGATATTGGATCAGCTATTTTATCAACAACAATCTCGCGAACAGTGTTTTTGATGCGGTCGCGCCAGATTAAGCGAAGCGGATTTTGTATACCATCAAATTCAGCTGATATTGTTGAGTGATTGGATTTCATAATTGGCGTTTTCTCTAATGGATTGGCGCAGTTGTGGCGCAATTATTGAAATTGCGCCAATTTTTGTCGCGATTAGATATCTAGAACAAGCGAAAATATCGAATTCTTCTGGTGATGATTGGTTATGTAAAGTGATTTTCATTATCTGAGATGTGTCAAACTTAGGTGATATCCAGCGATTTTCTTGGTAGGCACAGTCGGCTAGAAGAAGAATAGTAAAAATTCTTATCGATGTTTTCATGCTGAG
>CAZICR010000459.1:0-2791 GCA_964537795.1 uncultured Cellvibrionaceae bacterium
AAGCACTATTCAAGCGCGAGATTATTCGCAACGGCAAAAAAGTAACGGCTTATGTATTTGCAGAAGCTTGGCGGGGTAGGGAAATAGCGTCCGCCATTGAACAATTTCTGAAAATTACCCAGGGCAATCATTCACAAACAATCACTGCAGATCAAGCAGAAATTTCTGTGGGACGAGATGCACATGTGATTGCTTATGTGGGACACAACGGCTTAATGGATTTTTATGCCCCCGAATTACGAAAAAATCCTGAAGACAAATTAGCTCGCGGTGCAATTATTCTTGCTTGTAAAAGTCATGAGTATTTTAAAAACCTGATTGATTCGCCGACATCATTATTACTGACAACCCGCAGCTTTATGGCGCCAGAAGCCTATAGTTTGGAAGCAGCAATTAGCAGTTGGTTTGAAAATTCTGATAAAACAAAAGTAGCTATGGATGCATCCCGAGCTTATGCGAAATATCAAAAGATTTCTGAAAAGTCAGCGAGAACTGTGTTTGTTTTTTCGGAAAAATACCTGCATAAATAAAAAAACTTTATTTATGCAGTGCTAATACATGTGTTTGAAATAATTATGGAACGCCAAGTTTACATTTGAATTCTTGCTTATCCATTAATGCCCTGATGGCATCACATCGACTGGTGGTTAATTCGAAACGCTCTTCAGATTCTGGAAAATAAACTCGCCAAACACCGGAGCTTTGTGGTGTGAGATAGAGTTCTTCACCAACCCTGCTGATTTTAATATTGGTGCTCGATGCAATTACAGGAATTTTAAGTATGTTGCCAATGGTTATATAAAGTCCTGCTTTTTTGTCAGCTGCGCCGCTGCAACCTGCAATCAAGCAAAAAGGGAAAGTATTGGCTTTAAGATTTTTTGCAATTAAATTGTCGGCTACATCTTTACCATTAACCCTATTGCCCAATCCAACTCCTGTTTTAAATGTCAGTGCATTTGCGTGACCGAGAAGTGTAAGGGGATATTTATTGTCGCCTTCATAGGTACTTAAATCGGGTAATGTTGAATATTTTTTTAGCGTAACATCGACACCACCCTGCAAAGCAGGAACAACTATATCCTTAATATCACTATCGTATTCTGAAATTGAAATAGTTAATTTTTTGGCCATGTTGGATTACCTGTGATTTATAGCTTGCTTGTTTAAAATTGATGGTTAGTGTCCGTGTCACTACATATCCCATCATATCAGCGTTTCAATTAATAGATTTTTTTAAAAACGTGTAAATATTGTTCTATTTATGTCGATTTATGCGCACACATTTATAGATTTATTGAGGGGTAGTGATTAAGCTTGTCGTATTAATTTGCATTGAGGTTGATTTATGCGCGCACACTATTTACAGCATGTTGCTTTTGAAGGTTTGGGTAGTATAGAGAACTGGTTGTTGTCACATGGCTATCAGATAAGCTCGACTCGTCTTTTCGAATCTGCACTATTTCCTGATGTGAATGAAATTGATTTATTGATCATCATGGGTGGCCCCATGAGTGTGAATGATGAACAGGAATTACCTTGGTTAATTGCAGAGAAGCAATTCGTAAAAGCAGCGATTGATGCAGGTAAACCTGTGTTGGGAATTTGCCTTGGTGCGCAGATGATCGCTAATGTAATGGGTTCAAAAATTTACCCCAATACCCAAAAGGAAATTGGTTGGTTTCCCGTAATATCGAAATCAACTGATTCGCAGTATTTCCAATTTCCATTATCGGTTACCGTTTTTCATTGGCATGGCGAAACTTTTGATTTGCCAAAACAGGCTAATTTATTGGCATCAAGTAAGGCTTGCACAAATCAGGCATTTCAAATTGGGCGAAATGTTATAGGCTTACAATTTCATCTGGAAACCACGCCCGAATCCTTACAAGAGATTTCAATTCATTGTGCCAATGAAATTGTTGAAGGTGAATTCGTACAATCTGTCGATAAAATGTCTTCGGCACCGAAAGAGAATTTTATTGTCATTAATCAGTTGATGAATGACATTTTGAGTTTTATTACGCAGAAGTAACGAGATTTTTAATTCTCCGCAACAAACACTGCGCGAATTGGGGCAGGGTGGCCTTCAGCCGTCAAATTGGGGTTTTGTGGATCAAGAAATTCGGCGAGGGAATGGAATTTCATCCACTCTGTCATGCGCTGTTCTTCAGTAGTAGTTGGACAAATGTCCACCAAGCGTGAATTTTTAAAACCAATTTTGTTCATCCAGCTTAATAACGTATCGCAACTTGGCAAAAACCAGACGTTATTCATTTTGGCGTAGCGGTCTTCCGGAACCAAAACATCACCCAATTTTCCTTTAATCACCAGTGTTTCCAGAATTAATTGCCCGCCGGGTTTCAACGCGTTTTTTAATTCCTGCAAATGATCCATAGGTGAGCGACGGTGATAAAAAACACCCATGGAAAATACACTGTCAAAGGCTTGCATTTTTTCGGGTAGATCTTCGATGCCGATTGGCAAAACATCGATAGGAAAATGTTCACCAGCAAAATGTTTGATCATATGAAATTGCACAATAAAACGCGGTGATGGATCAATGCCAATAACACGATTGGCACCTGCACCCAGCATGCGCCAGCAGTGATAACCATTTCCGCAACCGACATCCAAAATCAATTTATCTTTTAATGGCGCAAGGTGTGGTAATACGCGATCCCATTTCCAATCAGAACGCCATTCAGTATCTATATGAATATCATGAATAGTGTAAGGGCCTTTACGCCAGGGAATTAATTCTTGCAGCGCAGTTTTGATTTGATTGCGAGTG
>CAZICR010000460.1:0-2781 GCA_964537795.1 uncultured Cellvibrionaceae bacterium
AAAGCTTCTTCGGCGATATCCAATTCCAGAAGTGGGTAACGCAGAAAAATTTGTTGCATCAAACGAATATTGCTGTGATTGTCTTCAATGTATAACACTCGATGGCGTTGTTTCAAAATCAACTGATCGGGATAAATTTCGTCGAAACGGGGAGTGACTACGCTCTTGTCTTTATTCCAATCATTTGCCAGTGGCAAGTCAATCCAAAAAGTTGAACCTGCATTTTCGCCACTGATAAAACTGATTGTACCTTCCATCATTTCAACTAGTTGTTTGGTAATAACCAAACCTACACCTGAACCTTCAATTGTTGAATTTTCTGCACTAAGTCGATTAAAAGGTTGAAACACTTCCGATTGACGCGCCAAAGGAATTCCCTGGCCTGTATCCTTAACCTGAATGCGAATTCGATTGAGTTGTGATTGATGTAAACTCAGTTCGACTTCACCGCCGACATGATTATATTTAACAGCATTACTCATCAGATTTAATAATGCTTGTTTAATACGAATATGATCTGCCATCACATAATTTTGATCCAGATCTTGCAGGTTTGTGTGTAATTTTATTGCACGCGCATCTGCTTGTGGCTGCATTAGCGTGAGACATTCAGGAATGATTCGTGAAAGCAACACAGGCTCAAGTGAAACCATCATGTTACCGGATTCGATTTTTGCCAAATCCAGTACATCGTTAATGAGTTGCAATAAATGTTCGCCCGCTTTTCTGATTTCGCGCAAACTTCCTAACTGTTCTTCATTGAGATTTCCGTCGTAAGAAAAAAGCTGGGTGTACCCGAGAATCGCATTCAAGGGTGTGCGCAGCTCATGGCTCATACTGGACAAAAATTGGGATTTTGCTTTGTTGGCTCGCTCGGCCACTTCTTTTGCCTGGATAACTTTTTCTTCTGCACGTTTCACTTCTGTAATATCCATATTGCTACCTGACATGACTTCCAAATTTCCACGATCATCAAATATCGCTTTTCCCCGCGCCCTTACCCAGCGAATTTCTCCGTGAACATTGACCAACCTGTATTCAACATCGAAGGGGGCATGTGCAGTAATGTGATCACTTAATGCATTGTCGAATTTATGTAAATCTTCCGGATAAATGTGTGTACGCCAAACTTTTAATTTATCTTCACCGTTAGTAATCACATCATCTATATCTTCATAACCAAGTAGTTCCCAACAACGATGCGAAAAATGAAACCCGCCACGATTAGGATACCATTCCCAAATACCATCATTCGAGGCCTGCACGATACGAATTTGTCTGGCTTCACTATCACGCAACGCCGATTCAACTTTTTTGATGTCGGTGATATCAAAATTAATTCCGGACATTATGTAAGCATGCCCTGATTCATCGCGTAAAGAATCGGCACGTACCTGCGTCCAAATATATTCACCTTGCTTGGTTCTGATGCGATAGGTGATATCGAGCGGCTTGCCGTCGCGCAGATGAATACGTGCAGCATTAATTGCATAATCACGATCATCTGGATGCATGTAACTTATAACTTTATTCGCATCACTGATATCCGTTAAATCTTCAGGACCGTAACCCAATCTTTCCCAAAAACCACCTGACCATTCGATCTGTTGGGTTTCCAGATTCCATTCCCAAAAGCCATATCCAGTGCCATTAAAAATGCGTTGGAAACGTTTGATTGTATATCGCAACAACTCTATGTCGTCGCTTTCAACAATGCCGCGACTGAAAATTATCGGGTCGTACATAGTGGAGTTCTTATTCTGGTTGGGCTATGCGAGACGATAAACCAATAGAGGAGCCTTGTGAACTCCAGCAATAGAATTTATATCGATAAAAACAAAACAGCGCCGAATCGGCGCTGTTTTGGAGGAATCAGAAAAATAATCAGGGCATGCTGTCGGCTTCGGAGTTTTCCGGAAGCTTAGGCATAAGATCTTCTTTGGTAATATCCAATGCGGCAGTGATATGCGCACAGATATAAATCGACGAATAAGTACCAACGATTATGCCGATAATTAACGCTATAGCGAAACCTTGTAATGTTTCACCGGCAATAAAATACAAGCAAATTAACACTATATAGACTGACATGGATGTCATTATCGTTCGTCCCAGTGTTTGGGTAATCGATATATTAATAATTTCATGTGGATGCATTTTTCTCAGCACCCTGAAATTTTCACGAATACGATCGTAGATAACTATGGTGTCGTTAATCGAATAACCAATCAGTGCCAAAATTGCAGCCAAAACCGTCAAATCAAAATCCCATTGGAAAATAGCAAAAAAACCAAGCGTTACTACTACGTCATGCACTAAACCAATAATGGCACCTACAGAAAATTTCCATTGGAATTGAACTGCAACATATAAAAATACCAACGCAAACGCAGCAAGTATTCCAAGACCACCTTGATCACGTAACTCATCACCAATTTGAGGACCAACAAATTCACTACTGAGCAAATTAATTTCCGAATCAGTTACTTCTTCGATGTTGTGAATAATTTGATACAAGTAGACCATTTCTATTGGCTTTTCAACAATAACCAACAGTTTTCCTTCACGTTCCCCGTATATAACGCGACCGTATTGCTCAGAAAAAACTTTCTGCTGTTGAATAAATTCAGCCGTTGTATTACTGATTACCAATACACTAGCGAAGCCGTCATATTCCCGCCCAGGTCTTTCTATCGCATCCAAGGTTATTTGTGGATTGATAGCCGTCAATTGGCTGACCAGTTTCTCTTTGGCTTTTTCATTCATTTGATCCTGAGTACG
>CAZICR010000461.1:0-2776 GCA_964537795.1 uncultured Cellvibrionaceae bacterium
GAATGGTTAAGCAAGGTAAGGTGTTAATGTTTTTATCGCCGAAAGATATTGTGAGGGATTTCATCAAAAAAGAGGTTGAGTTAGGTTTCTAGATATGGCGTCCAGTAACTTTTGGGAAGAGCAAAAACACCTACGCAAAGCCTCCTTCTATTGGTTGGCTTGGTCAGTGTTTATGGTCTTGCTCCTATCGGTATCACTTAGTTTTTTTTTGCTGGCGGTAATTTTAGGTCAATTCAATATTTTTATTTTATTGCTGGATATATTTTTACCTGTTCCTGATTTTTTTACGAATTTACTTCCTGCCTTTGAATCAACTCTCACCAAAATTAATACATCCCCAAAAATCTGGGTGGCTGTGGGAAGTTGGTTGGAACTGATTTGTTGGATATCGCCTGGTTTGGTAATGGGTATTGTGGTGTGGTGGAGTTTTTTTATAAAACCATCGCCCTTGATATGCTCGCAACATTCCATTGATACTTTTGTGTTAAACCAAGCAAAAAATGTGCTGGAAGAAATTTCTATTGCGGCGAATTCACCAAAGGTACCGCAATTAGGCTGGATACAACACTCTGCAGTGAATGCGGCTATACAGTCACAAGGCTCAACCGCGAGCCTGCTCTTAACCGAAGGTATGTTGCGCAAGTTGAATAGGGAGCAGTTGCAGGCGGTGGTTGCCCATTTAATTGCTTGGTGGGCGCAAGGAAGTTATCGAATCGCTCGTGGTGTAACTGCGTTGATTCAAACGCAAAGTTTTATTTTGACTGTGTTGGACTTGCCCTTTGGTAGTCAACCCTGGCGGGAATTAAGTAAAACCTTTGGCTATTTGCGAGCGAAGCATTCCGATGTATTGCCGATTGATTTGATGAAGTCGGCGTTTGACATGCGTTGTTTATTGAATTTTCTCGATGTATCAGAGGATGAAAATCGCGTACGTTTTTTCCTCAAGAGTTTTTTAATTTTATTTTTATTGCCGCTGATCCTTGGATCAATTTTGGCTCGTGTATATATTGTGGTATTGATGTTAATACTGATTGGGCCAGGATTAATTTTAGTATTGCGTCGTCGTCGCTATCTAGCTGATGCTACCGCTGTAGAGTTCACAAGAAACCCTCAGTCAGTGTTCGATGCCATTTCGAGAATGCATTCAAACCAATTCTTGGCTTGTGGTTCATCGGATAGTTGGATGGTAGATGTGCAGAAGAAACATAATTCTGATAACAAGTTAGATAAAGACTCTCTGTTTGTAATCAGTTTATTTCCTGACATTGAAAAACGTAAAGACAGGCTTGTGGCCATGGGTGCTGTTGCGGGTTAGTTAATCATTTTTTCTATTTCGTTTTTCATGGCTATGCGGTCATGTTTTTTCACTCACTATTTTTACTGCTCAACTAATTCAACACGACGATTTTTGGTGCGTCCAGCATCGTCTGTATTGCTGGCAATAGGAGCAAGATTGGCAACGCCGCGTGCGATCATGCGATTTGCTGCTATTCCTTGTACGTTGAGTGCTTTGACAACTGCTGCTGCTCGATTGTGGGATAGATCGAGATTGTATTCCAATGTTCCCTGGTTGTCAGTGTGCCCGACTATGTACACTTTCAATGATGAATGGGCCTGGAGCAATTTGACCATCTCATCCAGTTGCGGCTGTGAATCAGGTTTAATGTCAGCGCTGTTGGTGTCGAAATAGATACCGTGAAGCGCAATTTTACCTTCACGTCCCAGTGCCTTTTTCATAGCATTAGCATCCACTTTTACCATCCCGAACTGCATAGCTTTGACTTCAACCACTTCAACATAAGTCGCAACACGATTATTTGCTTCGTTTTCCGAGGCGTTATCCTGGTGCGCGGTAAATATGAAAAAGTAGACGCTACCAGAAGGACGTTCGAGCACAGCCGTGAGCATGCGTGGGTCCTCGATATTCATAGAAAATGCATACTCATTTAACTGTCGATCCATAATTTGGTTGCGAGAATTTTGGAAGTAAACGGCACGACCTACACTATTAAAATCTTCACCACATTTTTCGCGGGCACAACTAAATAATGTTTTAGCGCCTGCTTCTGTAAGTGCAGATTCGTAATTGCGCATGACCTCCAGTGCGCTGCGATCTCTGGGAGCTATATAAAGTAATCGAGTGCGCTTGCCTTCGAGTGCAAGTGTTTTATCCAGCGCTCCATTGCCATCACCTTTAAGCACCGGTGATACAGGAAGCATCGCCTCATCAAACTGGGACATTGTATAACCAGTGAGTTGAGAGCCGGCATAACGACTCAACATGGGATGATCCTTGCCGGTGGGATCCTCCTTGATTGCAGAGCTGGCATTCGGGCTAATTATCAAAATGGTGAATAGGTATATTGCGGACAAAAATTTATGGCAAGTCATTCGTTGAACTCTCCACCAAGATCACCCCAACTTGGGTTTGCACAGCTGCAAAAGCCAAGGGGTAAAAAAAGTACTTTATATTAAAAATTCATTGAGGGTTTTTCATTTGATTATGCGTTTGATCCGGCGAAAACGAATCATGGCAAGTAGTGCGGCGAATACTATTAAAAACCAAACAGGCGTAGCCGGGATTTGTTGGGTTGTTACCGGTGGAGGGTTGATCAGTGGATCCGTTTCACCTGCATCAACACGACCATTGCGGTTGGTATCCTCCATGCCATCACTTAATCCGTCACCATCAGTGTCAGCTTTTAGCGGATTGGTAAGACTGGCTGGATTGGCATCGGCGACAAAAGAAGCGATATTGGTTCCCAATAGTGGGCCT
>CAZICR010000462.1:0-2776 GCA_964537795.1 uncultured Cellvibrionaceae bacterium
GTCGATGATCCCATCACCACCCTTAATTTAGCAAAACAAGCCGCACAAGCGGTTGTGAATGCAACTGTTAGTGCTGGAGTTGGAGTAGCAATTAATGGTGGAAATTCTGATGATTTCAAAAATGCTTTTGTTAACAGTCTTGCAACATCTGCTGTTAATAAATTGGGTGAAGAGATGGCCCAAAAAATTGGCAAGGCATTTGATAACCCTGCGGCGCTAGATACAGCGTTCAAATATATTGCTCACGCTGGATCAGGATGTGTGATTGGCGCAGCTAAAGCGAAGATAGAAGATAATAATGATACAAGTGGTGCTTGTTATGTTGGCGCAGGAGGTGCTGTCATAGGCGAAATAATAGCGTCAAAGTATCGATCATCAGATGATGTGCAAAAGGCCAAGCAAGCACTCGAGGATTTTATAAATGAAAATGGTCAGTTAGTTGCGGAGTTAAAGGCAAAAAATTTTACAAATCAACAAATTGCCGAATTACTTCAATCAACTAACAGGTTGCCGCAATTAATGCTGCGAGTCGATGCATTAAGACAAGCAGGTGTTGATTTATCAAAATTAGGTGCCGCAATTGGCGCTTTTGTGGCGGGTTCGGAGGCGTCACATATCAATATAGCTGCCTTTACTGGCGCTAACGCAGCTGAACATAATGCGTTGGATCTTCTGTCATCGTATAAAATTTTGATGACTGCTATTAATTTGGTTGAACCCTTATCACAACCAGTTGGACCAACGGAAGATGTTTTAACTGGTAGTGCGAGCTTTATGCTGGATGCATTTCTTACATTACAAGAACAGATTGATCAGCATCAAAATACAGAAACATTAAGAAGTCCTAGATTTTTTGAAGATCCATTGAGTGAACCTGCAGTTTTAGGTGGTGTTATAGCAGGAATCCTTGATGCAGCCAACTTACTAGGTATTGCAAACGATGCAGTCATGCGTCTGGCTTTGGATCTTAGTGCTGGAAACTTAAATCTCACCTCTACTGCAACCGCTGAAAGAGTAGGTATGGTGATTGAAGATTTATCTAACGCCCTCGGAGATTTGGAAGGATTAAAGACAGAAATCAATGCAATGATTTTAACTGCTAATGCTGGAGATCGTCGATCTCAAGCAGAGGTTGCTCGTTTGGCTACCGGAGTACTTCTATCTCAAGCTAAAGGAGTGTCGGGTGTTAAATCAATGCATGCTTCAATTCGCCGTTTACATCAAATGGGTGAAGAAGGAAAAATTGATGCCGATGCTCTCTTTGAAAGAAGTGGTTTTAAAATTGATGAAATAACTCCTGAAGAAATTAAGGTGAGTCCTGTTGCAAATACGACACCACCGCAGCCTCTTAGTTTGAAAAATATTGCAGGCAAAAGCTCATTTTTACAACAACTTACTGTGACCAATACTGCAATTCGAAACGATGGTATTTTGGGCGAAGCTACTGCAGAGCAGGTAATTAGTAATGCGACAGGTTTAACTTTTAGAACAACTCTCAAAAATAATTCAAACAATGGAATTGATCTAATTGCAATAGATGTACAAAACAAAACCATTTGGATAATTGAAGTAAAGAGTTCTGTAAATGCTAAGTTTCCAAACGTAGCTAGTCAAAATTTAATCGTTAGGTCGAATAAATGGTTGGTCGATGCCAAAAATGGCAAAATAAACAATCAAGTGCTTCCGCAAGTTGAAATTGATTATGCGGATGATGTGCTTAAAAAAATTAATACGGAAGGGTTTACTTTGAAGCCGATGTATTCGACAGTTAGTATACCGAAGCCAAATATTACGGGTACTGCGATTGTTACAATTGAGCCGGTAATCTAGGGGGATGATTATGAAGATGGGGATCTACGATAAATGGGAAAAGGGTTTGAAAAAACACCTAAAAAATTTATTAGGGAGTCCAGAGCCAAAACTAAACCGTTTGGCGCGATTAACGGAATATATTAATACGGGTGATTTTAGTAGATCGCCATATTCTGAATATCCAGTCGTTGACCCTATGTGGTTTCGTTGGGAGCAGACTTCTTTAGAGAGTGACTTATATTGGTTTTCACGAGACTTCTTGGCCAGACAAGAACTGGCATGTTTGAATGGTGAGGCATACATTCCCGAATTAATGGGCAACTGTTTTGAATATAATTATCACGCATTCTTGGTCGTAATGCACATGTATTATTTATATCCAAGGCGGTTTGGTAGGGTATGTAGTATATCGATTGATATGAAATTTGTACCTTACGTGACTATAGGAATATTGATTGGCTCTCAACCTAAAGCATTTAATATGGCGAAGCTGTTAATTAAAGCATTTCATAATAAATGGTTTATATATTCAGAGTATCCAATATTTTGTTTTATGCTACGCATACTGGCTGACTATTTAAATCAGTCAGATTTAGAGTTAACAGGGAAGGCAGAAAAGGAGGTGATATTTCATGAATTGTTTCATAAATGGAAAGATCCAGATCCAAACGCTATCGCTGATTCATGTTTAGCTGTTTGCGATTATCACACACATCAATGCAAACCCGACAGTGGTAACAAATTCCATGAATTTAATAACGGTGAATGGGTTCGTTGGCCAATTGGAATTAATTTATTATTTAAACTAAGAGAGATTCTGGGATTGAAAAATCCCAAGTTAGATCATTCCCTAATGAACAGCCCTCTAGGTGAGCTACCAAAAGAAGAATCGTATTCTTGTGATGAGTTGTTCCAAAAAGTTACGCAGCAAATGAAAACGCAAGGGTTTGATGAGGACTTAATT
>CAZICR010000463.1:0-2775 GCA_964537795.1 uncultured Cellvibrionaceae bacterium
CATCGAGTTTATCGCTCGCGCCGGTAATTTGGATGGTGTAAAGCGTGCTGGTGACATCGACGATTTGGCCGCGGAAAATATCGACGCAACGTTTCACTTCAGCGCGCTGGGCACCTGACGCTTTTACTTTGATCAACATTAATTCGCGTTCGATGTGCGCGCCTTCGGTTAAATCAACCAACTTCACTACATCTATCAATTTATTGAGATGTTTGGTGATTTGTTCGATTTTGTGATCGTCGCCTAAAGTTGTCAGGGTCAACCGTGACAGGGTTTTATCTTCCGTGGGTGCAACGGTTAAACTTTCAATGTTGTAACCACGTTGCGAAAATAATCCCACAACACGTGACAAAGCACCGGGCGCGTTTTCAACTAGAACAGAAATGATACGTCTCATGTTATACGCGCTCCGTTTTACTAACGAACATATCCCGCATGGATTGCTGAGCAATTTGCATGGGATAAACGTGTTCGGATTGATCCACCATAATATCCATAAACACAACGCGATCTTTTAACGCAAAACATTCAGCGAGTTTTGTTTTGAGCTCTTCTTTTTTGGTGACACGCATGCCCACATGCCCATAAGCTTCAGCGAGTTTGACGAAATCCGGCAGAGAATCTTCATACAAACTTTCCGCATAACGACTGGAATATTGCATGTCTTGCCATTGGCGAACCATGCCGAGTGCTTGATTGTTTAAACAAATAATTTTCACGGGCAAATGGTATTGAGTGCAGCAAGATAATTCCTGAATACACATTTGTATCGAACCTTCACCTGTTACGCAAACAACAGTTGCATTGCGATCAGCAAATTGCACACCCATTGCAGCTGGCAGACCAAAACCCATAGTGCCAAGGCCGCCGGAATTAATCCAACGTCGAGGTTTATCAAACAAATAATATTGTGCAGCAAACATTTGATGTTGGCCTACATCCGATGTCACGTAAGCATCGCCTTTTGTGACTTCCCAAATCGCTTTGATTACATCTTGGGGCTTGATTAAATCGCTAGTCGTGTCGTAACGGGCTTGATGATAAATACCGTGACGTTCACGCCATTCATTAATTTGTTTCCACCAGGCGGCGTTGGCTTCTGCATCCGGTTTTTCGGTGGATTCTTTAATCAAAGCGATCATGTCGGTCAGCACACTTTCAACTGAACCTACAATCGGTACATCCGCAACCACCGTTTTAGAAATTGACGCAGGATCAATATCAATATGAATAATTTTTGCGTTTGGACAAAACTTGCTAATCGCATTGGTGACACGATCATCAAAGCGCGCGCCGACTGCGAGGATCACATCGCTGTGATGCATCGCCATATTCGCTTCGTAAGTTCCGTGCATACCTAACATGCCCACAAAACGTTTGTCGGTACCAGGATAAGCACCTAATCCCATCAAGGTATTAGTGCAAGGCGCATTCAACATATTCACCAAATCTCGTAGCAAACCTGATGCATTACCTTGAATAACTCCACCACCGGCATATATCACCGGACGTTTTGCTGCCAACAATAATTGCACGGCTTTTTTGATTTGCCCGGCGTGGCCACGTGTTGCGGGTGAATAAGAACGCAGCTTCACTTTTTCTGGATATTCGTAGGCAAATAGATTCGCAGGATGTGTCATATCTTTCGGCACATCGATGACAACAGGACCGGGGCGACCTGTGGCTGCAATATAAAAGGCTTTTTTCACCACCTCGGGAATTTCACTGGGGTGTTTGATTAAAAAGCTATGTTTCACAATCGGACGTGAAATACCGATCATGTCAGTTTCCTGGAAGGCATCTTCACCAATCAAATGACTTTGCACTTGACCGGAAATGACCACCATCGGAATTGAATCCATATAAGCGGTAGCGATACCGGTAATGGCGTTGGTCGCACCGGGACCTGAGGTCACCAATACAGTGCCGACTTTACCTGTCGCACGTGCGTAACCATCAGCTGCATGAGTGGCAGCCTGTTCATGACGAACGAGAATATGTTTAACGTCTTTTTGACGAAAAATGGCATCGTAAATATGCAGTGCTGCGCCGCCTGGATAGCCGAATACGTATTCAACGCCTTCGTCTTTCAGTGCACGAATGAGCATATCTCCGCCTGAGAGCATTTCCACAATCTTTCCCCTTTTAGGAAAATCACAGGAATTAAATCGTCTGTGATGTTGGTATTGAATGCACAAATATCTGCTGATACTAGTGCGTGGGTTGATCAACAAAAGAAGCCCGGCAAGGCTTGGTTTGGATCATCGAAAAAGGCGCAGGTATGCAACCAATTTCAGGATCATTACCCCGGTAAGGGTGTGAGCCGCGGATGGAATGCCAAGAGGGTGACTTAGCGATAAAACAGGAAAACCCGAGTTGAGGCGCCTGCTACCATCCAGAGGAAGAGCAATTGTCGCCATTCATGCCGCAAAGTCAAGGATTTGCACAAATGAAATTGTGATCCATTTACTGTGGATCTCAGGATTATTGTATTTATCTGCGCCAAATTTCCCTGAGCGAACTTTTAACGCTATAGTTATCAAATCCGTTTACTCAATCTTACATGTTGATGGTCATATTATGAAAAAGCTTTTAGTCAGCCTCACTCTTGTTGCTTCAATCATGAGTCCTTCTATTTACGCTGATAAAATTTATTCTTGGGTAGATGAAAAAGGGGTAACTCATTACGGAAAAAACCCTCCCAAAGATACCCCATCACGCCTAATAAACGCCAAGACTGGACACAGCGAGCCTGTTGATTATTCAAACGCAGAA
>CAZICR010000464.1:0-2774 GCA_964537795.1 uncultured Cellvibrionaceae bacterium
TTTATGGGTGTCAAATTTCGGTGCGGTAAAGATAATATCGTAAGTTTGCCATTTGCCTGGGGCATGGGAAGCATTCACCAATGGAATTGACTGTTTATAAATTGCCGCGGCTTGCCCATTGGAATAAGTTTTATTTTGGTAGGAATCTAACACCTGAACTTCATACCGTTCTTGCAAAAATACACCGGAATTACTACGCCCCTGGCCTTCCAAAACTTTCCCATCATTTCCTGTAAGGTTGGTCGGAGTCATCCATTCAATATGTAATTGCACATCACAAAAAGATTCTTTGGTTTTGATATCGCCGGTTTTTGGCACAACTTCCATTGCACCATCCACTAGACGCCATTTAGCCTCCCCCTGCTCCGCACCTTGCCATTGGTCTAGATCTTTACCCGAAAACAGGATAATTGCATCTGATGGGACAGCATTTTCATTCACTGATACAACAGGAGGAACGGGACTCCAGACTTCAGTTTCCAAGGACAACTCCCAAGGTTCTTTTTTATCTTTCACTGGCTTAACTGACTCGGCAGCATTGACCGCCAAGATAGCCAATAACAACCAGCCCACAGCTAACAAGACCGGGATAGCAAAAGCAGATTTCTTCATGATTGACCTCATTATTGTTGTTGGCAGGCTTTATACCCGGCTGTGAGCCTAACATCCGTCATTTTTACATTGCTTAATAAATTATAAGACAATTAAACCATCATAATTGACCTCATCCCCGCTTCCGCCTATCATCCGGCGCTGCTTTACCCGACTGGAAGAACCAATAATTAGCTGAGGTCTCAATTCATGCTTTCGATTTATCAGCTCAGTAAACCATTCTGCCTTGTGTTTGTATTACTAATATTGGTTACCGGATGCTCCAGTCTGCCCTCAAAAAAGCCGGAAATTCCCGAAGAACCCTTAGTCGATCAAGCCCCTGTTGAAATTCCATCTGAACCGGCTGAAGTCATACCAACAGACCTCTGGCAGGAAATAGTAAAAGGTTATGCATTACCCTCTGTTCCCGATCAACATATCCGTGCGAATTTACTCTGGCTTTCCAAACATCAGCGTTATGTGGAAAAAGTAACCCGACAAGGTGAGCCTTATTTGTTTTACATTGTTCAGCAAATGCGTGAAAACCAAATTCCATTGGAATTAACATTCATCCCTATTGTTGAAAGTGCTTTTAATCCTTTTATCCAATCGCGAAGCAAGGCTTTGGGATTGTGGCAATTTATCCCCAGAACTGGCCGTCATTTTGGATTACAGCAAAATGTTTTTTATGATGGACGCCGTGATGTAATCGCATCCACTGATGCAGCAGTAAAATATCTAAAATACCTGAATGGTCTATTCGCTGGCGACTGGCTGTTAACTATGGCAGCTTATAATGCTGGGGAAGGTTCGGTACAACGAGCAATACTAAAAAATAAACGACAAAAAAAGCCAACCGATTTTTGGTCGTTACCCTTATCCAAACAAACCCGTCACTATGTACCTCAAATCATTGCCATTTCAAAAGTTATCGCCAACCCCGAACAATATAATTTGAATTTGAATCCGATTGCTAATGACCCTTATTTCACGAAAGTGAATCTGCCTACGACTATTGATATTGCACAAGCAGCCAGGATGGCCAATATTGACCCAACCATCTTACGTAATTTGAATGCTGGCCATACCAAATGGATTATAGGCCCAACAGCGCCAAAAGAAATTCTCGTTCCGATCGAAAAAATTTCCGAATTCAACACTATATTGCCAAATCTCCCAAAAGCCATAATTCCAGCGCACGAAATTCGCGCCATGAATAGCGCATCGACTTACACGGTGAAATCCGGTGATAGTTTATGGACTATCGCCAGAGCCCATAAAACCAGCGTATCAAGTTTACAACGGCTGAATAATTTGACATCTAAGTCAGTTATAAAACCCGGACAAAAATTAAAAGTAGGTTCCTAATAGTTGTCTATGAGTCGACATCAATTTCAAAACTTATGCAATCAAATCTCTGATGAAGTGGAAAGATTGCTCCCCGATTTTTTGCAAAATCCTGATGACTTTAAAATAGCCAAAGGCAATTGCGCACTTGCGATATTAAATGCACAAGGAGAATCTTGCGGACGAATGTTTGGTGACTTTCCTCCAAAGCAACGCGAATGCGCGCAAATTGCCTGGAAAAAAGCCAATCAAGTATGGTTGACCTCCTACTCAACAGGGCAATTTGAAACTCTGGTTTATTCAAAACAAATTGATGAAACCCGATTTGGTTTGGCACGTCCGGAATATATTGGCTGGATTGGCGGAGTAGAAGCAAAAACCACTGAAGGTGATCGATTAATTCTTGCATTTAGCGGTATGCGCGGCGAACAGGACGTAGGCATTTTGAAAAAAGCAGCAGAGAACTTAAAGAGTTTTTCAATACAGGATTGGTAGTTTCTTTACCAATCCAAACCAATCCCAATAAATAAAAATTTTAAATACCTTCTTAAAAATAGGGAGCTATAAAATGTTAAAGGTTATTCGATCAGGTTTTTGTTTCCTCATTCTGTTATTCATCTTTAATTCTCATGCTGCGCCAACACTAAAAGATTATGGTGCTTTACCGACAACCAGTATGGTTGAAATCTCACCTGACGGTAGCTTGGTAGCTTTTCGTACCATTAAAGAAAATCAGGATTATCTTGCTGTGATTTCTCTTAAAGAGAAGAAAAAAATCATGTTATTGGATCTTTCAAAAATCCAACCCCTATACATATATTTTCTCAACAATGAAC
>CAZICR010000465.1:0-2769 GCA_964537795.1 uncultured Cellvibrionaceae bacterium
CAGCAAACGAGCATCGCCTTCCATAGTTAACACTAACAATAACCCGTGCTCGTTCACTTTTATCAGATCACTTTTTTGCACCATCGCCAGCGTTTTTAAATAAGCTTGCGACTTTTTTATCGCGGCAAAATTACGAACATTACTGATTTGCATGTAATAGGTTTGCGCAGTTTGTTGACCTAAAGTGACTGAGTATTGACTGGATAAATAATCCGCTAATTTGTGTGTGAAATTGGCAAAAAGTTGACTCGCTTCTGCTGCCTGATCTTGCCAGCGCTGTTCTGTAATATCAATGACTTGCCATTCCATTGTCCAGGGCCCCAAACTTACAGGCTCGGATGCTGTATCAGTTGGTACATCAGATTGGGTAACTAGAGCAGGAACAACAGGTGGGATAATTTCTGTTGGTGCATCATTCACATTGGCATCATCTGCCCGCATTAGGCCTGGAGGTAATTCACCCATGGAAACAGGTTGGTAGCGCACAATTAAAATTACATCTGCTTTGTACCGCGCTGAAGCCGTTTTAATTTTTTCCAGATTTAATTGCCAAATATCGTTAACAGAAACGGTAAGATTGTCTTCCAAATCCCATTCCGGCATTTGCATTTTGAGACCGCGCAACCAGGTTTGTGAGTGCAATTGATTCATTACAGTTTCATCAGGTACGCGATGTAATTCTGTCAGTGTTGCCTCGCGATAAACTGTCCAAACCAACACCTTCGGCCTTTGTGCGGGCCAAAGAGGTAGTTGTGCTGCCGTCAACAATTGTTTGATGGCTTGCGGAGAGTAATCCAGTTGAATACCGATACGGGTTTGCGGTTTTCCTTCAATAGTTTCCACTTTATTTCCAGTATAGGAAAAACTGAAAAGATAACTGGATGCTTTGGGAATTGCGGCTTGAATAACCGGGTTCATTAATGCATCACGACGGCCTGATGCCCTGACAATCACTTCGCCAAAATACAAACTGGCAGCAATATTACGCTCGCGATCAGTCTGGTTCTTTACACTGCCGAAGGCCCGGTAGATGGGTAATTCCTGAGCTGCTTGCAGATTTGCAAAAAAACCTATCCCCAATATCAGGAAAACAAATTTTAGTCGTGACAAGATCAACCCCATGCAATGCCAATTTTCAGAAAGACCGCATTGTAACAGCTTCATTTTCAAAACCTATGACCTGTTGGCGTTACCCTGAATTTAGTAGATCATCTACATCAGAAAACCTAGCTGAATGCCTAAGGGCATGACGAAATACTTTTATGAAAGGTCTCAAGATGAGTAAAACCATCAATCCCAACAAAATTGTCGTATTCACCGGCGCAGGAGTGTCTGCAGAAAGCGGACTCAAAACCTTTCGCGATTTCAATGGCCTTTGGAACAATTATTCAATTTATCAGGTAGCCACTCCGCAAGCCTGGCGCGCTGATCCACAACTGGTTCTGGATTTTTACAACATGCGACGTGGTGAATTGGAAACCGTAGAACCGAATCCTGCACATATCGCCATAGCCCAATTGGAAAGCCAATATGAAGTCGTTGTGATCACACAAAATGTAGACAACCTGCACGAACGCGCTGGTTCATCAAATGTTATCCACGTACACGGCGAGTTAACCAAAGTACGCCCGGAAGTCGGTCACGACATTATTGATATAGGAACAAAACCTATCCAACTCGGTGATCTCGCACCAAACGGATATCAATTACGCCCACACATAGTCTGGTTTGGTGAAGAAGTTTTATTTATGGAGGAATGTCGCAAACATTTGGAAACCGCCAATAAAGTATTGGTCGTCGGTAGCTCATTAACTGTTTTTCCAGCCGCTGGATTACTCAATCACGCAAGATTCAAAGCAGAAAAAATTATCGTGAGTATGGAAGTGGAAAAAGTCCCTTTTGGTTACAAATTTTTGCGTGGCAAAGCAGGCAGTTTGGTACCGATAATTTGTGAGAATTGGATCAACAAAACCCATCAATAATGTGTTGTTTAAAAATTTAATTTTATTTTGAATCCAAACATTTAATCGTTGGAAGAGGCAAAGCCGACTTCCAACAAAATATTCAGGTGATATGTAAATCACCCAAATCATGTCGGAAGCCGCTTGTACGCGCTTTTTAATCAAGTTGAAGTGGGAGCCCAAGTTTTGAATTTGTCTCGAAGGCGAAATGTTACGGACGCAATATAGGCAACGAACAATGCCGAGAAAGCACTGAAGTGCAACGCGTCAGTGGTTGTTAAACTCCAAAATGAAAATTCCACTCTTGGCACAATGAAGGATGCTACATAGGCAAATATTGCATAGGCAACAAGACTTGCCTCGTGTCTTATTAACCCAGAGCGATTCAAGCGGCTTAGTGACGGCAGACCAAACATAAGCCTGACCCAGAGTGGTTTCTCAATATATTCATCTTTTGTGGTATTCATTGCATATAACTCCCGTTCAAGTAAGTCGACATTAAGATCAAATGTCGCCGCCAGAGTCCGAAGCGATGCATAACTCACTCTATGACCCGCCTCAACGCGCTGAATTGTGCGAAGACTTAATTGAGCCGCTTCAGCGAGTTGTTCTTGGGAAATACCTCTGTCTTCTCTCAGTTTTCGAATTAGCATGTCAATCTCCAGTTGCGACGCACCTAATCTAGATCACTTGATTCACTGTCGGTGACGACAGCACCCGCCAAATTACCCGCCAAAAGCGATGTTTCGTGAAATTTTTGGGCTTTTCCATTCAAGGCTCGAGAATAATTTAGCAATCTAAGTAGTAG
>CAZICR010000466.1:0-2766 GCA_964537795.1 uncultured Cellvibrionaceae bacterium
CAACAAGCGCAGTGTCCGTGTCCCAATCCGTGTTCGGTTTTTAGAAAGGCGACCATCTCCATGTGTTTGAGTTGCCTCTTGACCATTTTTCCATATGATATTAATAAGCGACTTTTAATTCAGACACTTTTGCTATTAAACTTTTCCACAACCATATCAAATTCATTCAACCTGTACCGTCCACAGTAGCAGGGAAATCTGAATTTTCAAAACTTGAAGATTAATTGAGAAATTTCAGATCTTTCAAAAAAAGAAACTCCTCGTCGTCACTTGGGCCTGCCAATCTTCCATTGTTGGCCTCAGTCGCGATAACGGCGGATACGCGTTTCGATTTCAAGGACTCTTTTAATTCTTCACCTTCCCGATCCTCAGCCTGCGAAAACCAATCTCCACATTCGCCACAATAAACCTGAATTTCTTCGCCATTCGTTTTGCGAATATGTATCGAATAATTATCAAAGCCAAGACCACTTACCAGAACCCCGGTAATGGTCTCCTGCGGCATGCCTTTAACCGCTTGTGCAATAATTTTTTCAGGATCTACTGTCTGAAAATAAAGATCAGGGAATGAGACTGATGTTTGTTTGGTTTCTTCTGGCAAAGACTCTTGCATGGTGTTGATTTCTGTTTGCGTCAGAGTTGACTTGATCAGGTCCAGCGTTGCTACCGATTGCCCACCTGCGCCAGTGGCATAACTGTCAATTTTTATCAAACGAAAGCTATGGTCCAGTAATGCAAAATAGCTACGAATATTGGAAGTCGTTTTAAACACGCCAACTTCCAACTGCTGATTATTGATACTCAAGCTAATAGATTCGTACTCTGGTAAATCATCTCCCATGGTTTTTGGAGGAATTACCAATGTGGATTCGCTGACCAGTTGAAAATCGACATCCGATTTTCCTGAATAGATGAGTGTTTTTATTTCAGCTTGTTGATCGTCGAATTTCTGCAACGCAAGCGCCAAATCCGCAACACCATCGGCATTCAAATCGCCACTTGCGTCAGCAATTTGTTTATAGGTCGGTGGAATCAGCTTCGATTTATTGGCTACACGACGATTGGTAAAATATTCTGAAATTAATGTTTCAGTAGCCAGTTTGGCGATGTATTGAGGGTCTGCAGTTGAGAAATCTACATCATCGAACTTATACGCCACTGGCGTTTTATTGGATTCTTCAATGACTGAGTTAACCAAATCAAAACTGAGCGGGTATTCGTCTTCAGCTTCAGCATCACTTAACGACTGTTCGATTCGGGTTAGTGTGAATTTATCGTTAAGAAATTGATAAAAACTTGCAGTGACTTTATTGCCATCAAAGGTTTTAATTTGAAGTCTATGGTTACTAATTTGTAATTCAGTAAATTCGGAATGTGCTAAATCAGCTGATAATACTGTTTGTGATCGAGCGACTTCTGAAGGTCCGGAAAATACAACCGCATCCACGGGCGCTTGCTCGTTATTTTCGGGTTGCAAAACCAATACAGTATCGACTTGGTCGTCTTTGTCCAGATAGCCTTTTATATCATTCAGAATTTTAAAACCAGCCGGTGCATCCATTGCCGGTGGCGATTCAGGAATGGATTCTGAATCTTTACTGCAAGCCGTCATGCTAACCACCAAGCAAAATAAAGAAGCGGATTTTGCAAATTTATTCATATTGACCTCATAAAAAATTGGTTTAAACATTCGCTGAATGGATTTCATTGGAGCTTAATGATTAGAAGTGTTTTGGTAAGCAATGCGATTTCTGAAAAGTATGATCCATTCATAAAAGGTGTGTACGAAATTCAATATCACCCAAGTCGTTAATAAATATCCGCCCCACAAAGGATGAAATACATAAACAGATATATAGGTCAACAATACCAAGTAGACGCAATTAGCGGTCTGTAAAATGAGCATGACGATCCGGGTCTTTTTTGAATTAAATTTAATACAAAATAAAAACGGTAATAAAAAACCCAAAAGAAGAGGAAAATTATCTATGTCGGTAAGATTTCCCCAATGGAGAATGCTATAAGAATCACCATCTTCGCGTGAGGTTTTGGTTTCAATTTCGCTCGACGTTTCAGTTTCAATTGAAGTGCGTTCTTGCGAAGTACTGCAGTGGGAAAGAGGCAGAAACAAACAGCAAAATATTCCTATTGCAACCACGATTTTCACTATGTTCATGAGTAATAATCCCTATTGATGGAAACAATCTGAATGCTCTTCTGATGAGACCATTTCGAACTCGTAAGATTTTTCCCGGCGATTTGATTGGTAACTAAAACCATAAAAGATGGCACCCTGAACTACAACCTTATATTTACCTCCATCCGCGCCATCGAGCTTTTCGATGTATTCATAGGTATTTTCAAAGGGTCTTCCCTCTGCCATTTCAATGCTTTCGTGGCTGGTTTGCTTTAACAGAATTACACCACTGCCTTTCTTGTATCTCACATAGGCATCTGTGCTCTTATCCTTTGCAAACGCGAATGCCAAATAAATCGGTTTCGGCTCACCAACTGACACAAAGCAATTCCATTGCAATTCGTCTGCGTGTGCGTAGCCGATAAAAAAAGCGAACAAGGTGATAATCAGTGTTTTCATTTGTTACCTAATTCATAGGATCTATTTATAAATTCTCGTTAAACTTTCTAATCACCAATCTAGCTTCACTTCCTGGTAGTCAGGCTCATCGAATGGCTTAAAGACGTAGGTATAAATAACCAGATAATTGAGTTTGCTTTCATCAAATTCTTGAATGTTATCATTGACTG
>CAZICR010000467.1:0-2759 GCA_964537795.1 uncultured Cellvibrionaceae bacterium
GGCAGTTTGCCTCTCATTAAAACTGTCCATTAAATTGGGGGAAGCTCAGAGCCCTTTAATTAAAAATCCCTCCATGCTAGGCTCCCTTTACATCAAAAAAGGGAGCTATTTTATGCCGCGTAAACCACGATTTATTATTCCAAATGTGCCTGTGCATATTGTTCAGCGTGGGCATAGTCGTGATCCGGTTTTTTTTGAAGATGCGGATTATCTTGCTTATCTTGGTTGGTTAAAATCCGGAGCGGAGCGCTATCACTGTGCAATACACGCTTATGTATTGATGACCAATCACATTCACATACTTGCCACACCGCGCGAAACCGACAGCATCACACGCATGATGCAATATGTTGGGCGTCATTATGTTCCTTATATCAATCACACTTATGGAACATCGGGTTCGATTTGGGAAGGGCGATACAAAGCCAGTTTGGTTCAGGATGAAAATTATTTACTAACCTGCATGCGCTACATTGAATTGAATCCCGTGCGGGCGGATATGGTGCGTTCACCGGCGTATTATCGGTGGAGTAGTTATCGTGCAAATGCGCAAGGTAAAGAGGATGAATTAATCAGGCCGCACGCAATTTATTTGGCCTTGGGTAGAAATTCAGAAAAGCGTTGCGAGGCTTACAAAGAATTGTTTAAAGTCCATGTTGAACCGCAAGATTTAATCGATATTCGATCGTCATTGCAAACAGGAACACCTTTGGGGAATGATCAGTTTAAACAAAAAATTGAAGCGAAATTAGGGCTGAAAGTCGGTCAATCTAAACGAGGTCGCCCGTTTAAAAGTGTGGAAAAATAGCTCTGAGCGATTAGATACATAAAAATATAGATTGTGTAACAGGTAAACAGATTCTGAGAAGGTAATGATGACAACCAAAAATAATGACGATGACTATGATGCAATTGTTGAGGAAATCTATGAGCGTATTGATGAAGTTTTACCTGGTGGTGTTGTGCTCTTTGAGGCGTTCGAGTTAGATGAAAATGATCTTCCCATTGATAATCTTGATGAAATCGCGATAGAGGGAAAGTGTATTCTTATCAAAAATTACATTCAATTTTGGGGAAAGGGAAAGGATTACGAAAGCGCCGTTATGGAAAATCCAACTTGGTGGGTGGTCTTACAGCATGCGAATGAAATGGTGGAAGTTACGGGCGATAGACATCACGTGTATTTGGAAGGAGTGGAAAATACTGGAGTTGAGATAAATGGAATTCCTTGCTATCAATTTAAAATGGGATCTTGAGCGATCCAATATGAGGAGATCCTATGCATAAAATTTATCAAGCCATGCTGTTACTTTGCTTGGCAACCCAAGCTTTTTCTTTGGAAATAAAAGGCGATTTTCAACAAGGTGCCATTATCCGCGGCACAGTTGAACCGGGCGAAAAAATAAAATTCAACCAGCGTTTGTTAACACTTAATGAAAAAAATGAATTTGTTTTTGGTATAGGCAGAGATGCTCCGGAAAAATTAACTTTGACGACCTATAAAAATAATCAACCACAAGAGCATCACTTTGTTGTCAAAAAAAGACAATATAAAATCCAGCGAGTGAACGGTGTTCCGCAAGCAACGGTCGAACCCTCGAAGGAACAACAGGAGCGTATTGCACGCGAAGCAGCCTTGGTTGGAAAGGCGCGTAGAGGTGATTTGGATTTGTCGAATTTTATGGAAGATTTTAAATGGCCGGTAATTGGTCCGATCAGTGGTGTTTACGGTAGCCAGCGTGTTTATAACAATATTCCCGGTAATCCTCATTTCGGTGTTGATATCGCCATGCCGGTCGGCACTCCGGTTTATGCGCCTGCAGGTGGAAAAGTCACGCTGGTTCACAATGACATGTTTTTATCCGGTGGCACATTAATTGTTGATCACGGACAAGGTTTATCTTCGACATTTATTCACCTGAGTAAAATTCTGGTGAAAGAGGGTGAGCTGATCACACAGGGCAAAAAAATTGCACTGGTCGGAAAAACCGGACGCTCTTCAGGCCCACATCTACATTGGGCAATGAACTGGTTTACCGAGCGCGTTGATCCGCAATTATTGGTTGGGGAAATGCCGAAGTAATCCGGAAGCGATGCTAGAGACAGATTTACAGGCATCAGTGTAAACTGCCGCCCTCGTTTATCCGGCTAGCAGGTACTAGAAAATGATCGATAAAAAATTGTTGAGTATTTTGGTTTGTCCTGTCAGTAAAGGGGAATTGGAATATAAGGCTGAGAAGCAGGAGCTTTGGTGCCGGGCCAGTGGTTTGGCGTACCCTATTCGCGATGATATTCCGGTGATGTTGGAGTCTGAGGCAAGGGCTTTGACTCAGGAAGAAATTGAGCAGTTGCCTGCTGTTGAACAAATCTAATTAGAACTTGAGTGAAAACTATGAAAAGCGCTGAAATTCGCAACGCCTTTTTGAGCTATTTTGAGTCCAAAGGGCACACCATTGTGCCAAGTAGTTCATTGGTTCCGGGGGATGATCCTACCTTGTTGTTCACCAATGCCGGTATGAATCAGTTCAAGGATGTATTTCTTGGCAGCGAAAAACGTAGTTACAAGCGAGCTACCACATCGCAAAAATGTGTTCGTGCAGGCGGTAAGCATAATGATTTGGAAAATGTGGGTTACACCGCTCGACACCATACTTTTTTTGAAATGTTGGGTAATTTCAGTTTTGGTGATTATTTCAAGCGTGATGCGATTACCTTTGCCTGGGAATTTTTAACATCAAAAAATTGGTTAAATATTCCTG
>CAZICR010000468.1:0-2757 GCA_964537795.1 uncultured Cellvibrionaceae bacterium
AAAAGCACTGTAATAAACAAGCACACAATCTTTCCTCTGGCTAAGCACCAACTACCCGATATTAAATGCCCATCCCGCCTTTCACTCAATACCGTTCATCCGGTAAAAAATTGCGTTGGTCGTAAAATATGAGGGGTTCATCGTCATCCATGAAGGCGGAGTCCAGTTTTCAAAATTACTGTATCTCATAGAGTTGGAGATTTCCTTGCTGGATATTATTTTTATACTTTTCTCTTTTCAAATTCTCGCCGGATGGTTTTGAACCATTTCTTTGCAATATTATTGATAAATGCTTCTGCCTCTGACTTTGACATCGGATTATCCGTATGAGGTTTATCATCATTTGCATGTCTTGCATAATCACCACTAACAGAAGCATTGTGAATTCTATCTTTAAAGCGGAGAAAATCATTATTTTCAATGCCAAACTGTTCTTGAATGATAGAATCCTTTTTTCCATTTCTTATTAATTCATATATTTTCCATAAATTTACTGCGGTCTGTGGTTCAATAGAAAGTAGTTCAAATACTTTTGCAGCGTTTAGATTAGAGTAGGCAGGTATAAGTGTTGAAAGGTGATCATTTAGTTTAAGTTGATGTTGTTGTTCTTCATGATTTTTAAGCCATTGTTCTCCTTCAGTAGGTGACAAATTAGTTGAGGGAAATACTGTAAATTTTGCAGGGAATATTGAAATTGTTAGAACACCAGAATCAGCTTCAATAAAGTGATGTGAAGTAGGTGGATCTACAGAGAAATCAATAGCCGCACCAAGTGAAAATTCCGGATCTATTTCAGCTATTTTAAATGCTGATCGTACCTTTCTCGCTATTTTAATAGCATCATGTGATGTTGCGCATGTATCAATCTCTGGGCCTGAAAATGCCTTCGAAAAATTTTTACCTTCGACCAGATTTAATTTTAATTCTCGTAGAAGATCTGAAAGCATGCGATCATCCAGGCTTGTCTTCTGAATTTCAATAGCCCATCTCATAAAAAATTCTCCAGTTTTGTGAGAAAAACAGCGCAGGTTTCCCTGCGCCTCATATTACATTCTCGTGGTGCGATCAGTTAATTTCACCATATCGTTCATCACGCCATCCAAGCCGCCATAAACATTGAGAGTATTAATTCTCGCGGTGATTTTTTCCAAAACTTCCAATTCTTTCAATCGCAACAATACAGGGTTGCCTTCCATGACTTTTGCGGTGTTGTGCAAAGAACGTGTCGCTTGGGTTTCTTCCTGGCGTTTGATCAAGTTGGCTTCGGCCACTTTTTGGGCTTCTACGACTTGAGTCAAAATCGCTTTCATTTCACCTGGCAAAATAATGTCTCTGGCGCCGACGGATTTTAATGCAATACCGTAAGCAATCGCTTTTTCGGAAACAATGTTTTGCACTTGTTGGTTCAATAAATTTTTGTCGGCCAACAACTCATCCAATGTTTGAGTGCTCACAATAGTGCGCAAAGCCAATTGCAATTCGCGATACAAATAGTCCTTGGTGTCGGCCAATTCTTGTCGTGCTAATTCTGCATTGGCAATTTGCCACATGGCAGACAGGTTAACACGCAAGCTTACACGGTCTTTAGTCAAAATTTCCTGACCATTCACTTCCATGTTTTGCAAACGCAAATCGTATTGTTTTACTTCAATCGCACGATTGTATTTCCACCACATATGCAAGCCTGATTGCAAAGTACCCGCGCTTGAACCATCGACCATCAAAAAACCAACATGGCCTTCGGCAACAGTGCTGATCGCAATTGCGTTAATTGCTGATCGGCTTAGCAATGGATCGCGAATGCTGGAAAACATACGCACCAATCTTTCAGGAATTTTGAAATCCTGAGTGATATCGATTTTTTCAACACTGATTGGATTGTGTTGTTTCCAATAAGCACCGCGTTGTGCAGGGCCTTTGATGTCGCGCAATACACCGTGTTGGTAAATCAATGCGATTTCATTTTCGTTGGTTTCCCAGGTTTGCAGATAATTCGCAAACAAAGCGGGATGCACTTCCGCCAAAAATAAAATATCTTTATTGATTCCATCAGTCAGCGTGTTAGTCATATTGAAAGACTGCAATTGATATTGATCTTTCCAGTCCCACAACTTATGCACGCCAGCGGTTAAAATTCTTTGAAATTGCTGTTCTTTAAACAACAAGCCAATTTGTGAATCAGTAATCACATATTTTTTTACAAATTTCATTTTGTTCTCCTTAAATTTAAGTTGCAGAACCTCCACAGTTAATTGGCATTTGTGGATGACTTTTTCAGGTAAGTGATCAAAACGCATCACTTGCGTGAAAAAGCAGCGCCACGCCTGGCAATCGCCTGTTCGATAAAGTTTGAATTCATGTGAAGGAGAAAGATTTCTTGTCAAAACAAAATCTTTTTTCTTCCCCCAACTTCCCATGTCAGGGGAAGCAAGCATCCTGCTTTTTCAAACTTTATCGCGGAGGTCTGCGATTTGTTCTTTCGAACGTTTTTTAGATACCTTAGAAGGGTATTGTCTATCGGCTAAGCCGAGTCTCAACCTAAATGAGATGCTCACTGACAATGAGCGTGGAGCCAACGTTGGATTTGAACCAACAACCCATGAATTTTAAGTTCATTGCTCTACCTTTGAGCTAAATGGCTTTATCTGGCGCTGATTAATTGCGATACACAATATGTCAAAGACGTTTGTGTCAGTCAGTATTAATACTGAACCTTTGCGTTTAATCGGACGTGAATAAATCGTTTACTTACGACAC
>CAZICR010000469.1:0-2745 GCA_964537795.1 uncultured Cellvibrionaceae bacterium
AAGTCTGCCCTTGATGCGCCAAAGTCGCAAAATCCCACGCCTTCACATAAATATCTTGAGACCAATTCGATGCCATTTTATTTCTCGTTTTGATTTTGTTTAGGTTAAGTAGGTTGATCAAACTCTACGAAAAAACATATTTTCTATCTATGTTTATTAATTGGTATACAAATCTATTTTGTGTAAGTAAATATGTTCATGCTGATTGGACTCACCAAAATTTAAACTACTAAAAATGTCACAGGCATAACTTTTAAGTTCGGCACTTGGAATCGAACTTTGATTGGTGTCGCAATTAATCAATGACCCATCTTTCGATATATTAATTTTTATGACAAGCATTCCTTCCAGTGTAGGATTTTTTATCAGTAGTGAATTGTACTTTGCAAAAATTTTTCCTTTAGCTGTATTAATTACCTGCGCTACATCTTTATCACTTCGGTCATTATTTGCATATGTACTTATGGATAAAAAACAAAATGCAATACATATGGATGCTATAAATTTCATTGTACATTCCTGCGAGTTAAATAATGTAGATATCCGTGAATCTTGATAGCTATGGGTTATATATTAATTTGACAATAACAATCCCGCTTTTTTAAGTTTGTCTTCGAGAGTTTTCTTTTCTTGTAACGGGATATCCCAAGTTAAACGAAGAGTTAAAGCTTTTTGTAATGATTGAATTGATACAACATCTTCTTCATATTCAATTTTTTCATCCTCATCATAGTCATCTAGAAGCCAGGAAAAATCGGAAATTATACAATCATAATTTTCCATAGCCTCTTCAGTTCGACCCAGGTTGCCTAATACTGCACAATGCTCGAGCATTGCTGGCCCCACAATGTGATGATAATGTCCTTGTACTTGTAAAATAGCTTTTAGCCTAATTCTCAGTGCAATCTCGGCCAGGTTAGTTAGGTTTCTGGCTTCAAGCTTCAATGCAATTTTATATGCGAGTTCACCCAATTTTACGCCGTCAAAATAGTCTCTTCCGGATCGTCCCTCTTTCTCTGGCTTTCTTTGTACTGAGTCATAAAGCAAATTAGCTTGATCCCACAAGTACCGCAGCGTACCCATTGTTGGAGTTTCTAAGTTGCCAAACGAAGTATCAGAATCAAAAAGATTACAAAGATTGTCAGTAACCTCGATACATCTATCTATTTCTAATGGCAACGCAATATTCTCCAAAAGTATTAATAAGTCAGTTATGCACAACAATTTAATAGATGGCTGACTATATATCTCCATGCTGCATTATTTCAATCTTGATTTTAAAAAACTCATTTTTATGCATTGGCTTTTCATTCCTGCCTTCGCGGAAATGACGACTAGTAAGGTAATTCAAACGGATCCAAATCTTTATACTGGTAATATCGAGACAAATATCCGTTTGTAACATGTCTATGGTAAATAGCTCCCATATAATCTGAACCAGGTTTTTTAGGGCGAAAGTCTTCATTGACTTGATACAGATTGAGGTAAATGTTTTCGGAGTCTTCGATAACTTTGATTTTTTCTATTGCTGCTCTAACACCAGCAATATTTGTAATCTCAAAAACTTCAGATTCAACTATATAGACGGGATAGTTTGAAATTTCGACGTAAAGCAGAGAGTGCATGATTTCTTCCGTTTTGGGGATTGATTCAAAATAGAATTCTGCATCCTGTTTTGAAATAAAAATTCCAGAAATCCATAGATGGTGATTTTTTTTGGATTCTATGTAGTACATTTATTTACCAATTTAATCTTAATTTAAGCTGCAGTTTATTAAAGTTCAGCACCATTCACAATTGACCAATGATATGGCATGAGTTCTCTGAGTTTTTTGAAGATTAGCTTATTTCCAGCATTACTGACTGCAACCGAAATGCTACCTCCCCAATGTGAAAGTCGTTCCTGACAAATTCCGCAGGGTGTCAAAATGATAAAATCAGAATTTTCTGATTCGCGGCATATACATAATGAGTGAGTTACTCGCTCATTTAATTTGTGAGCTTCCAAACAGGCGCCAACCTCCATGCAAAGAGCAAGCGCATCGTTTTTTGTATCTGGTGCAATACTGGTTAGTATCTTTCCACTTTCAGTAGCAAGAGCTGCAGCCCCTCCCCAGCCTGTAGGGTAGCGTAGATGGATTAGCTTTTTTGCGGCTTCAAATAAATCTTGCTCTAATGATTCAAGGTTATTAATCATATCCTACCCGTTAAAATTGGCTCGCATTACATAAGTGCTTTCGGTTTCTTGATAGTTAGTGAAACCTGTTTTCTCATAGAGCGTACGTGCAGAGAAGTTAGTTTTGGAAACTTCCAAAAATATTGAAGCCTTTCCTATGGTTTTGGCATGTTCAATTATTTTTTCGATAAGTGATTTTGCAATTCCATTTCCTCGTTGTTCAGGAGATACCCATAGTGAAATCAATTCATAGTCATCATCTCTTTGAATGCCACCAATGATACCTATAGGCTGATTTTCCAACTTTTTAATAAAGAATGTTGCACCTCCTTTTCCGGCAGACCTATTTCTCCAATCAGTTTCTGAATAATTCGAAGCAGCTTCAAAGGTAACGGCGAAGGCTTTGGGCGAATCTTTTAACGATGCGAGACGAATATACTTTAGTTCTTCCCAGCGCTCTTCGGTGACTTGTATGATCATCTTCTATGCCTAATCGAAAATAAGAGGCTATGTTACATTTAAAAAAGCGGCACCATTTTGACCAGCTATTACGAAACAGGCTAATAGTA
>CAZICR010000470.1:0-2743 GCA_964537795.1 uncultured Cellvibrionaceae bacterium
TAACAACGGTTTGTTAACGATCAGTTTGCTGAAAGAAATCCCTGAAGCAATGAAACCCAAAAACATTGCCATTAATTCATCAGGGAATTTAATCCAGCATAAAACTGAATCTGTAAAAGCAGCCTGAGTTGTGGGGGGACAAACAATTTTGTCCCCGTTTTTTCAGCCATTCTATTGATTAGAGGTGTTTTATGAATTTGCAACAATTCAATCCCTGGAATTGGTTCAAGCATGAGGAAGCACAGCCCCAGTCAACCATTCCTGTTAAACGTTCCGATAAACCGGCTGACAAAAATTTGCCTTCGACGGGAGCGTCGGTTATGCAGTTGCATAGGGAAATAGATCGTTTATTTGATGATGCTTTTCGCGGCTTTCCAACCTTGGGTTCGCGCTGGTTTGATCAAGGTGTGTTTTCACCAGCAGTTTTTGAAGCCAAGTTAAATGTTGCCAGTGACGAAAAAAATTATCATGTCAGTCTTGAAGTGCCGGGTATGACAGAAAAAGATATTTCTCTAGAGTTAACCAATAATATCTTGACCATTCGCGGCGAAAAGAAAGAAGAAAATGAAACCAAGGACAAACATTATTACCGTGTAGAAAGATCCTACGGCAGTTTTCAGCGAGTGTTGAGTTTGCCGGAAGATTGTGATCAGGCATCTATTGCGGCCAGCATAAAAAATGGTGTTTTGGATATTCAGATGCCGCGTAAATCATTGCCGGCCATTGAAAGAAAGCAGATTCCAATCAAAACAAGTTAAATTTTTTACATAGAAATATACTGGAAATTGAAATCGGTTATTCCCCAGTTTGGAGAATAACCGATGGATGATCACACAGAAAAATTAATCTGCTTTTTTAGCGCGGTAGGTTTTTTTCGGAGCGTCAGAATCGCGTGAGCGAGTTCGTTCGGCTGAATCACCTTCACGTCTTGGTCTACGTTCTTTTTTGAATTCCCCTTCTTTTTTAAACTCGCCTGCGCTGTCGTTTGAAAAACTGCGTTTGGGACGCGAAGGAAATTCTTTATCTGTTTGCGGGTAAGCACTACCGGAATCAACACTGATATTCAGTGGACGATTACGTACACGTACTTTTTTCAATTGTGTCAACACTTCTTTTGGCATACCCATGGGCAGATCAACAGTCGAAAATTCATCAAACAATTTGATGTGTCCGATAAAGCGGCTTTCAATTCCGGCTTCGTTGGCGATGGCGCCGACAATGTCACCAGGACGTGCTTCATGGTTACGGCCTACTTCGATCCGATAGCGTTGCATATTTTCATCGCTACGTTCACTGCGTTCACGACGAGGCTTGTCTTCACGAGATGGGCGATCCGAACGATCACGGCTACTTCTGTCATCACGACCACCATCACGTGAGCGTTCGCTGCGCTCACGTTCCGGTTTAACATCAGTAAATTTGACTTGTAAAGGACGTTCTTTTTGCAATAAAAATGCAAGCGCAGACGCAATCTGTTCGGGCGATACATCATTCTTATTACTGTATTCAGCGAGTAAATCGTTGAAGAAAGTTAAATCAGATTGTTCAGTTAACGCAGTTGTAATTTGTTGTGTGAACTGATCAATACGATGTTTGGTTACGGTTGCGCCACTGGGTAATTCCATCAGAGTGATAGGTTTGCGAGTTGCGCGTTCGATAGTTGACAGCAAACGTTTTTCGCGTGGCGCTACAAATAATATGGCTTTACCTGTACGACCGGCACGACCCGTACGGCCAATACGGTGAACATAAGCTTCACTGTCATAAGGAATATCGTAATTCACTACGTGGCTGACGCGCTCTACGTCAATTCCGCGAGCAGCAACATCAGTGGCAATTAAAATATCCAATTTGCCAGATTTCAAACGATCAATAGTGCGTTCACGCAATTGCTGATTCATATCGCCATTAATGGGTGCTGCAGAATATCCGCGTGCTTCCAATTTTTCGGCTAGTTCAACGGTTGCAGTTTTGGTTCGCACGAAAATAATCATACCTTCAAAGGGTTCTACCTCCAAAATGCGTGTGAGTGCATCCAATTTGTTGGTGCCGCTTACCATCCAATAAACTTGTTCAATATTGTCACCAGTGGATTGGTTGCTCGCGATTTTAATTTCTTGCGGATTGGTTAAATATTTTTCAGCAACTTGACGAATTTCGCGTGGCATAGTGGCAGAAAATAGAGCGGTTTGGCGCGTTTCAGGGATGTGTTCCAAAATCCATTCCACATCATCAATAAAGCCCATGCGCAACATTTCGTCGGCTTCATCCAACACCAGACTTTTTAAATTATCCAAATTTAAACTGCCGCGACGCAAGTGATCCATCACACGACCGGGAGTGCCCACTACAACGTGAACCCCACGTTTTAATTGTCGCAATTGTGTGGACATATCTTGCCCACCATAAATAGGTAACACATGAAAGCCAGGAATATCACTCGCATATTTTTGAAAAGCTTCAGCGACTTGAATCGCCAATTCGCGAGTCGGTGCCAGTACCAGAACTTGCGGTTCACCGAGCTTCATGTCCAAACGTGAAAGTAGTGGCAGGGCAAAGGCAGCAGTTTTACCTGTTCCTGTTTGGGCCATACCCACAATATCACCACCTGCCATCAGCACCGGAATCGCTGCTGCTTGAATAGGGGACGGAGCTTCATAGCCTACGGCTTGAATGGCTTTTAACACGGGCGCAGAAAGGCCCAAATCAGTAAAGAATGAGGGTGTCGACATTAAATTGACCT
>CAZICR010000471.1:0-2741 GCA_964537795.1 uncultured Cellvibrionaceae bacterium
TGAAGCGCGAGGTTGATGGCAGAAAAGATTATTTTGTGGATTGTGTGAAGCAGTAGAAAATAAAACGCCGGGTACATGCCCGGCGTTTTACTTAACATCCATTACAAACTATTCCTATTCCTCTCGTAAAAATTCTAACAAATCCTGATTTAATCGATCTTTATGTGTATCTGCCAATCCATGTGGTGCACCTTCATAAATTTTCAATTGTGCATCTTTGATTAGGGCGGCAGAAGCCTTTCCGGAAGTTTCTATAGGCACAATCTGATCGTCATCACCATGAATTACCAGTGTTGGCACATCAAACTTTGCCAAGTCTGCTCTAAAATCGGTTGCAGAAAATGCAGCGATAGAATCGTAAGTATTTTTTGCTCCCGCTAGCATGCCTTGCCTCCAGAAAGATTGAATCAAACCGGCGGAAGGTTTTGCACCGGGACGATTGAAACCAAAGAAAGGACCCGATGCTATATCAAGATATAATTGCGAACGATTTTGGTTAGAGGCTTTACGCAATCCATCGAACACTTCAAGTGGTAATCCATTTGGATTATCGGCAGTTTTTAACATGATTGGCGGAACTGCACTGACTAACACTGCCTTTTTCACGCGCTTGGTTCCGTGTCTGCCAATATAGCGAGACACTTCACCGCCACCAGTGGAAAATCCAACCAGAGTAACGTCTTTCAATTTTAGTGTTTTAATGAGATCGGCTAAATCATCAGCGTAGTGATTCATATCATTGCCGTCCCAAGGTTGGCTTGAGCGACCATGTCCTCGACGATCATGTGCAATAACGCGATAACCTTTATCGGCTAAAAATTGCATTTGTGATTCCCAACTATCGGAATTCAATGGCCACCCATGACTGAAGGTAACAACATCGCCATTTTTAGGGCCCCAGTCTTTATAATAAATTTCTACACCATCTTGTGTCGTAAAAGTTTCTGCCTGGCTTTCGCTGAATGGAATTAAAACCGTTAATAAAAGTACTGAAGCGATTCGATTAAATTTTTTCATGATCAGATTCCTGTTTGTCAGTTAAGTCAAAAAATAAAAATTTAAATAAAAGTGAATAGGTTTAGGCGACTACAACTAATTCGACATCAACATTCCCACGGGTCGCATTGGAATAAGGGCAGACTTGATGAGCAGCATCGACCAGTTCTTGTGCTTCTGTAAGTGGAATTTCGGGAATGCGTATTTTCAGTTTTACGCGCAATGCAAATCCGGTAGGAATGGGGCCTATGCCAACATCAGCACTGACCTGTGCGGTAGCGGGTAACACAAGGTGTTTTTTACTTGCGACAAATTTCAGCGCACTTAAAAAGCAGGCAGAGTAACCGGCTGCGAAAAGTTGTTCCGGGTTAGTACCTGAACCACCAGCGCCACCGAGGGCTTTGGGTGTTGAGAGACGGACAGACAAAGCATTGTCGTCCGATTGGGAAAGGCCTTCACGGCCACCCGTTGAAACAACATGTGCGGTATAGAGGATTTGTTCGGGTTTCATAATCATGCTCCTGGTTAGTGATTGATTGTCAGTTGACGAGGAGCATTGTCTAGAATTGGCTGATACGAAATGCTACAGTTAGTCCTAAATTATTAACAAATCGTATTTTTATGGTCGATCGCTTAGCTTCATTACTGGAGCACTTCTCTATCAGTGCACATACATTCCAAACAGGCCCTCTGTGCGGTATCAACAACCTGGACGGAAAAGACCCCTATGGTCAGTTGCATTTATTGCGGCAGGGGCGGGCAGAGGTTTGGCATGGAGGCGCAAAAGTTTTTTCGCTGACTGAGCCCACTTTGCTTTTCTACCCCAAGCCTATAGCTCACAGGTTCGTGACTGATTCAGAAAGGGGGGCTGATTTTGTTTGTGCGCATGTTTTGTTTGAAGGTTCTGCAGCTAATCCTCTTACGAATTCATTGCCTCAAGTTGTTTGCATTCCCTTGGCGCAATTGCCGGATAGTCTGTCTGTTTTAACACTGATTTTTGCAGAAGCCGAAGCAAATAATTGCGGGCTACAGGCATTGCTTAACCGCATGTTTGAAGTTTTGTTAATTCAACTCTTACGACAGTTAATGGAGAATGGCAGTACCCAAATTGGTTTGCTTGCAGGCTTGGCACATACACAACTTCGTCGTGCCATAGTCGCTATGCATGAACATCCTGAGAAAGAATGGTCAGTAGAAAGCCTTGCGGAAATTGCCGGTATGTCGCGTAGCGTGTTTTCAAATCAATTTCGTGACGCAGTTGGAGATACTCCGGCAAATTATTTACAGCGCTGGCGAATAGGACTTGTACAAAAATGGTTGATGAAAGGTCAGTCCCTGAAATTAATTGCTGAAGAGGCTGGTTATGGCAGCGAATCTTCTCTTTCGCGCGCTTTTAAATCGCAATGTGGTATTTCACCAAAAGAATGGTTAAAACAAAAAAGGAGCGACATGAGTGCATGATTTGATCAAATATGGATTTTGTATAGCGAAAAATTTCATGTCACCAGAATGGGGTTATCGGATTCTACATGACATTAAACAAACTAATTTAAATATTGATGTAACCGGCATTCGTCATATCGATAAAAAATTAAAATCAGTTTCTACTTATATTGCCAGTGCTGAATTTTCAGAAAACGCAAAATCGTATTTAACGCCTCATCATAAATTAGTCAGAACGATTTTGTTCAACAAAACACCCGACACTAATTGGTATGTGACTTGGCATCAAGATAGGACGGTTT
>CAZICR010000472.1:0-2715 GCA_964537795.1 uncultured Cellvibrionaceae bacterium
TGGGAAGGCATAAAAGGAAACGTAACAGCAGATGGATACAAAGATCACCTCTCTGTTAACAGTTTCAGTTTTGGTGTGGGTCGTGGAATTACTATGGAAACAGGTAATTGCGCGAATCGTGAAGCTACAGCGCCAAGCTGCAGTGAAATTACCATGACCAAGATGATGGATAGTTCTTGTACCTCTATATTCCTCGAGGCTACCAGTGCTTCTGAAGGTAAAATAGTAAAGATCAAGTTTGTTCAGACTGGTACAGATAAAGTAACTGAATATCTTACCTATACGTTAACTAACTGTATGGTGTCGGGTTATTCAATTTCTGCTGGTGGTGATGATACGCCAACAGAATCTATCTCTCTGAGCTATACAGCGATTGAAGTTAAGTATCTTAATTTTGATGGCACTAACAAGGGCGCAAGCCCACAAATTGTTGGTTACGATCTCGCTACTGCAAAAAAGAAATAATAAACTCTATAGGGTTTATGTCTGGGGGGCTTCATGCCCCCCTTGTTGCTTAAGAGTTGCTTAAGATTTAGGTTTTTTGTAATTCAGGAAATCATAGTTAGTAAAAAAGATTTATGTCTTTAGTGCCAGCACAGTGTTCAGGGAGCCCTCGGTAAACACCACGAATATTGGATTGGTTTGGTTAGAGGAAGATGGCTTAACATATGAGTGATTATTCACAATCAAATCGTTTTCTTGAGATCAGCGAATTCTCCTTTGAAGAGGGTACTTTGCTTCCTTCAAGCTTTTCCGGCACTGAGTATGTGTCAGAGCTTTTTCAGTTTCATATCACTGTACTCTCCAAAAATTATGAGATTTCCCCGGAAGATGTTTTAGGGAAATCCTGTACTGTTACCATAAAGAATAAACTAAATCGCAAATTCAACGGATTCATTTGCAGTTTTGAGTTCGGCGAAATTACTACCAGAAATTTGCGTGAGTATCGCTTGGTAATGGTTCCTTGGATGTGGTTTTTAAGTCAAACCAACAATCATCGTATTTTCCAAAATCAAAATACCAAATCAATTGTCAGTAAAATTTTTAAGGATTGGGGGTTTACTGATTTTGACTTTAAAGCCAAAGGCGGTAAGGCAAGGGAATATTGTGTTCAACACAATGAAAGTGATTTGAATTTTGTGTCGCGATTGCTTGAAGAAGAAGGTATAGCCTATTATTTTAAACATTCAGACGATAAGCATCAGTTGGTATTGGTTGATGAAAAAAATGCTTACGATGAAGTGGCAGAGACCAAGCTCCAATACAATCGTGGGTCGGCAACCGACAGTGCTGTTACCAAATGGGATCATTCCTACAAATTTAAAAAAGGTCAGTGGACATTAAACGATTTTGATTTTAAACAACCCACAAAAAGTTTAATCGCGAATGTGGCTTCAAAAAGTAAATTTGCAAATAATTCTAAATATGAACATTACGAATATCCCGCTTATTACAATCCTGAATTAGCAGATCTTGGTAAAGAACTTGTTAATGTTCGTCTTGATGCTGAAGAAGCATTAAGAAATGTGGTCAATGGCGGTAGCAATTGCGCGACCTTTACTGCAGGCGGGCGTTTTTCTGTAGATAGACACACCACCAATAGTGAGAAAGGTGAGTACATTTTGGTCAGTGTTACTCATCAAGCGTCTGATTCAACTTATGATATGTTTTCCAGTGGAACTTCGAGTTACGAAAATTCTTTTGTTGCGATTCCTTCCGATGTTCATTTTCGTCCGAGAGAAAGACATCCTCGTAAACGCATGCCTGGACCGCAATCAGCAATAGTTGTTTGCCCTGACGGCGAAGAAATTGATGTTGATCAGTATGGTCGTATTAAAGTCCAATTTATTTGGGATAGAGAAGGTAAGTCAAATCAGGATAGTTCCTGTTACATTCGCGTTATGCAAACCTGGGCAGGTACTCAATGGGGAGCATCATTTATTCCGCGTAAAGGTCATGAGGTCATTGTGAGCTTTCTGGATGGTGATCCTGACAGGCCGATCATTACCGGTACTGTTTATAATGGTAAAAACCTGCCGCCATTTGAATCCAAAACACAAAGTGGTATCCGTACTCGCTCTACTAAAAATGGTACAGCGGCCAACTGTAACGAATTACGTTTTGACGATAAAAAAGATGCAGAGCAGATTTACATCCATGCCGAAAAAAATCTGGATACTGAGGTAGAGAACGACGAAACACATAGTGTGGATCACGATCGAACCAAAACAATTGGCAATGATGAAAATTCAACTATCAAACATGATCGCAATAAAACGGTCGATAATAACCAAACGGAAACTATTGGAAAAAACAAAACTATTGATGTAGGCGATAACCACACAGAGACAATTGGTAAGAATATGTCCCTGAGTGTTGGTAAGAACATTTCGATAGATATTGATGAGAATCACACAGAAACTATCGGCAAAAATATGACGATTAGTGTGACCAAAGATCTAAAAGAAACAGTTGATGGAAAATACACTGAAACGGTTACGAAAGAATATGCACTAAAAGCAAAAACCATCACTATGACAGCGGATGATCAAATTACCTTGAAGACAGGGTCTGCATCTATTGTGATGAAAAAGAATGGTGATATCACAATTTCCGGTAAGAACATCAACGTGAAAGGTTCCGGAAATGTGGTGGTAAAAGGTAGCAAGATTACTAACAACTAGAGTGAACTATGGACATGGCATCTTTATTGGA
>CAZICR010000473.1:0-2710 GCA_964537795.1 uncultured Cellvibrionaceae bacterium
GTTTTTAAAAACTGTCAAAACACCTTGCGTGGGAATTTGCTCAACCGGTATTGGCGATAATGTGTGTCGTGGGTGCAAGCGTTTTGCACATGAAGTGATTGATTGGAATGCTTACACTCACGATCAACGTGTGATTATTGCGGATCGTCTTGAAAATTTCCTAACGCAAGTTGTTAAATTACATTTTGAAATCCTGGATGAAAATATTCTGTTGGAGCAAATAAAACATCAACAAATTTTATTTAAGCCGGAACAAAATGCGTATTGCTGGTTATTTGATTTGTTGCGAGCAGGTGCCAGCCAAATAGATGATTTATCTGTATTTGGCGTGAAGCGCCTGTCTTATTCGGCAGGTTTATCTTTGGCGGAAGTACGCGATAATATTGATAAAGATTTTTACGCTCTGTCATTAGCTTATTATGAGCGCTACATAATTCCCGAGTTTTATACTTCATGACTGATATATCACATATCCATCAATTTTTGCTGTGCACAACACCAGATCAATGGATCCAGAATGCATTGGATAATCAATCACTGTTATTGCTTGATCACGCTAATTGTGAAAAAAAGGCGGCATCGACTGCACTCAATTTAATGTTTCGTTATGTCGGTGATTTTGACATGATGCATAAAATGTCAAGGCTCGCCCGCGAAGAGTTAAGGCATTATGAGCAAGTGATGCAGATTATGGAAAAACGCAATATTGCCTACGAGCAAATTACACCGGGGCGATATGCCGGGGAGTTGCGTAAAATTGTTCGCACTCATGAACCTGCACGATATATAGATACCTTGATTATTGGTGCGATTATTGAGGCCAGATCTTGCGAACGCTTTGCAAAATTGGCTCCACATCTTGATGAAGAGTTACAAACATTTTATCTGTCTTTATTAAAATCCGAATCGCGTCATTATCAGGATTATTTAAAATTAGCAAAGCGCGCAGCCGATGGAAAAGACATCAGTGCGCGTATTCATGAATTTTTGGAAATTGAAAAAGCGTTGGTTATGTCGGAGGATGAAGACTTTCGTTTCCATTCTGGAGTAATTCGTGCAGGAGTGGCTTATCCTTGATAGTTCTCTATAAAAGCTACTCTATAAATGTATAACGATTGCGTCCGCCTTCTTTGGATTTGTAAAGGCCTTGATCGGTCTTTTCCAGCCATTCTTTGTAATCCTTGAAATGATCATCCAATGTGCAAACGCCAAGGCTGACTGTAAAGCGAATATCCTGGCCATCGAAATGAACCAACATACCTTCTATTTTCTGACGTAATCTTTCGGCAAACACACAGGCTCCGTCGCCTGTAGTATTGGTGAGTATGATGCCGAACTCTTCACCGCCATATCGACCTGCAATATCCAAATCTCGCACCTGTTCTTTGATAGCACGACTGACTTGGCGAATGACTTCATCACCGGTCGGATGCCCGTAGCGATCATTTACTTTTTTGAAGTGATCTATATCCATCATGATTAATGAACAGGGACTTTGGTAGCGCTCGAAACGTTTGAACTCCTGAATCAATCGCAGCTCCCAATAGCCACGATTGTACAAGCCGGTCAAATGATCAGTGCGGCTTAAGTTTTTCAGTTTTTCATTGGCCTGTTCTTGGGCGATTTTATTAACGGCAGTATCGGTAACGTCGTACACAATCACACAAACATGATCAACTTCGTTTTTGGTATTGGCCAAGGGAATAATGGTACTGTTTTGGTACATGTATTCTGCAGTCCCGGTAATGGGTCTGTAATGTGGGAAACGAAACAGATAAGGACGTTGTTCCCAAGTTGTAAAGGCAGCATTTTGTAAAACAAACACCGATTCGGCTTTGTGGCGAAACCAGTCTTCAGATAATTCAGGGAAAACGTTGAACAAGGTTTTGCCCAATACTTTTTCAGGCAATTTCCCGCTGTGGTTCTGCATAAAACTATTCCACACGACTACTTTGTAATGTTCGTCGAGAACAACCAATCCCACATCGATATTTTGCAGTATATCCATCTGCCAATGGACATCATTAAATATACTGTCGGCAGCCTTTTTTAGCATGGAATTTTCAGCTTTTAGTCCAATAAATAATCAAGTTTTTGTAATAACCCGGCAATCGAATGTTCTGCAATCACCAATAACAAATCACAATTTATTTGATGATTTTCAATAGCATAATTAATTTCAACTACTAATGCCTGTTTCCATTTCATATTATTGCCTACCAGTAAGTCATGAATATTGCAGTGTTGTCCAAGCAGCATAGGCGGACCAAAACTGAAGTGAGTATCCAGTTGCTCAGCCAAACCTCTCAAGCACGCACCATTCAAAACATTTGCTGTATCCATTAACAACTCATTCTCGGCTTGCTCATCCGTTGCTTTGCCGTATTTCAACAAGGTGGCCAGATCGTTAAAGTCAGTCCTGTTAAAAATCAACATGGCTTCGCCTGCGATCCCGCCGCCAATAAAACCTTGGCATACCCCGTGGACTCTATAGTCATCCGACTCATGATTCAGCGAATGCAGTGTCATGGAAATATCGGTGGGGTTGAGCACACTGACGTGGGGAATAGACAAAACTACAAATACATCCAGAAGTCTTGCCAGTCGATCACCTGCCTGTCCCATAGCAACATTGGTAATTTCTTGCAAGCAATCACGTTGTTCTTCTGTGAGTAGATACTGGTTCATACGCCCTGTTATATTTCCTGAA
>CAZICR010000474.1:0-2701 GCA_964537795.1 uncultured Cellvibrionaceae bacterium
TAATAATATCGGCACCGGTGCGAATGCCCATATTCATGGCGTAATCGGTTGCGGTATCGCATGCATGCAAGGCGATCATAATGTTGATGTCTTGCGCAGAAAAATGCTGTACATCTCCTTGCTCAAACTTGATGCCATTTAAGAATAATTTTTTTGCTGTTTGATTACACAAATCTACCAGATTCTGGCGCAACTCCACACCCGTCACTTGAGTATTAACTCCAAGATTCGCACTCACATAATCATGTACCGCAAAAGTCAGATAGGCTTTACCTGAACCAAAATCAGCAATATGCAATTGATTGCGTTTATCCAAACCGGTTTGCTGAATAGCTGTCGATAAGACTTCAATAAATTTATTGATTTGTTTCCACTTGCGTGACATAGCCGGAATAATTTGCGCATTGGCATCGGTAATACCTAACTCATACAAATAAGGACGATCTTGTTCCACATAGCGCAGCTTGTTACGATTGTGCGCAAATTCTGGTGATGCAGTTTTTTGTTCTGTAATGAAATTTCTATTGCGATTTTTATTAACCAACCATTTGCCTTTTTTACTCAAACTCAACTGTTGCTCCCACTCATTGGTAATCATATGGGCATTGTGAAAATCACTGCCAATCAACAATTGCAATTTCTCTATGGACTCTTGCAGAGTCAAATTTTTAGTAATGTGATTAGTGCGATATTCGTACAAAAACGAAAGCAATTGCTGATCTTTAATTTGTACAGGGCGAATCGTAATGCGATTTAAATCAGTTTCCGCACCCTTGTATTTTGATAAGACCAAACGCTGCAGCGAATTTGCATAAAAAGATTGCGTATGGTCGGTTAAAAAATTTTCAAGCTCAGGATTGGCGTTTTCACTTGGCATAAATAGCTCGTTATTCAATGGATCCACGCATAGGCGGCAATCATACAAATTCAGCCACCTATAAAGCCAGCAACGAAAGGACAAGTAAAGGATTTTTATGCGATCACAACAGTGAGGAATTATCGCAAGCTAAAAGAGTTCTACATCACTGGAATAGACCTCACCATCATCGGGCTTGGAGGAATCTTTGTTCTGTTCGATAATACTGGTATCCACCATTCGCTGCTGTTGTGTAGCTAAATGTTGCAGCAACCTGACAATATTTTCCAGCGAAAGACTGACATGCAGGCTTTGATTCATTTGAGAAAGGGTATCGTTAAAAGCTGTAGTAATTTTTTCCAGAATATATTTTTCTTGATCGATATCCAGCCCCAACCTTGGCAAATGAAAATCGAGATCACTCAATAAAAAGCGAACAATTTCATTAATCCGATTTTGCCCCTTAGCCACTTCGGAAGTGAGGTTGGATAAAGTGGTGCCAATTACCTCTACCGACTTACTCATACTATCGGCTTGATTCAGCAATAAATGGTGTAAATCCACCGAACGCACTTTGCCATCAACCGCACCCAAAATAAAGGGTACTGTATCTTTAATACGACCATAACGCTCCATATTATTCAACGGCATATTTTTGATCAGCAATGACACCTGACGATAATTTACAAAAGTTCGACAACCAAAATCCACGAAACGACCCTGGTTATGCAGCAATTCCAACAACTCTTTTTCAAGCGGAGAAATGACACTGGAATTGCACGAGTAGTAACGAGGGCCCGAAGCAGAAAGGAAAGAAACAGAGGTCACCAAATCAAACTCTGCCATCACTTTGAACAAAGCTTGCGCCAAATCATCAAAATTACTCAGCGTATAGGTATGCTCAACAAATCGTAATGCTCTACCCAATTCAGCGCTGCTGGTAAGCGCTTCGAACACCATACCTTGAGCATCATTGGCTTTCTTGTTGAGTTCCTGATGTTCTAAAAAAGTGCCGACAATTTTGGCTACCTTGGCACGTAAAAATTCCGGTTCAAAAGGCTTGACCAAATAATCATCGGCGCCTGCCTCAAACCCCAACATTTTTTCACGCAAGGAACTGTTGCCTGAAAGAAAAATCACCGGGATTTTGGCAATCCGAGGTTCACGCCGAATAATTTCACAAACTTCATAGCCCGTTTTACCCGGCATTTCTACATCCAACAAAATCGCATCGGGCATCCATTCCAAAGCCAACATCAAACCCTGATCACCGTCATCAGCAAAACGAATCTCATAAATATCAGACAACACCCTGCCCACCAGCTTTTGCGCAAACCGGTCATCGTCCACAACAAGAATTTTTTTACGATGTTCTCGCACTCACCTCTCCATTTCAGCGACATCCGATCGCCAATTATCAAAGTGTAGCGTCTACTTGCAGGTTTGCTGGAGGCAGATTGAAATACTTGGCTGGAAGTTGATATCTATCAAAGAAGGGAGCTATAGTTTTTAAACATGTTTACCCGACATAAGTAGCACCAGCTGCAACCTATCGCGTATCTGACACTTTTCAAACACTGAACTTAAGTGGGCCTTTACAGTACGTTCGGTGATATCCAATTCGCGGGCGATTTCTTTATTGGTTTTGCCATTTGCGGCAGATTCGGCAACTGCGCGTTCGCGTTCGGTCAATTTAGCCAAGCATTGATAGAATTCGGCGGCTTCAACTCTTGAGGTTTTTATTTCGATTTGTTCAATTGTTTCAAATAATTTTGCGCTGGATAACACCAGTTGCCGCATTAGATCTGCACCTAACCACATACTGCCGGAGGCTACTGCATCGGC
>CAZICR010000475.1:0-2692 GCA_964537795.1 uncultured Cellvibrionaceae bacterium
CGCGCCATTTCCGTATTGCCGGTTGCTTCAATCAATTGCTCATGAAACCGTTCATCCAATCCGCAAACTGTAGGCCCATCTTCAATACGATCTTCTGGTTTTACCAACCAGATACGTTTGATGTCATCCAAACCAGGAGCAGGTTCCATTTCGCATAATTTTTTAATTGCTGCCAATTCCAAAATAATGCGTACGTCATACAACTCTTCAAATTTTTTAAAATTAAAAGGCTTGACCTGCCACCCACTGCGAAATGAAACATCAACAAACCCTTCACGTTGCAATCTTGCCAAAGCTTCCCGCACAGGCGTGCGACTGGCTTCTACTCGTTCGGCAATTTCATTCTCACTAAAGCGATCACCCGGTAATAATCGAAACGAAAAAATATCCTGCTTGAGAATCTGATAGATGCGCTCCGTTAAATTGGTACGCGGCTCTTCAGTTTTCTTTTTTGTTTTTTCGTTTTTGATTAGTTTCATAATTTTCTCGTAGTTTTCACCCCATCCCCCGCCTTCCCCTTGGCAAGGGGAAGGAGCTGTTCCCCACTTTGAAAAAGGGGGATTAGGGGGGATTTAAAATCTTCGTAAAAACTGACCAATTTAAATCCCTACCAACCTCCCTTTTTCAAAGGGAGGAGCCAGTCCCTCCCCCTTACGAAGGGGGAGGTTAGGAGGGGGTTTGTTTTAATCCTCCAACACCAACAACAAATCTCCTGCATTAACTTGTTTCCCTGGCGCACAATGAATCGCAGTGACTTTCGCTTTGCGATCCGCATAAACAGAAAATTCCATCTTCATTGCTTCAACAATTAATAAAGGTTGATCAGGCTCAACAAATTGACCTGGCTCTACCAACAGTTTCCAAATATTGCCGCTGATATCAGCAGTGACTGCATGACCATCAACTTCAATCGGACCTGTATTGATTTTGACTTGTAATGCGGCATCGACTTTTGCTGCTTCGTCTGCTTGCCAGAGTGCAACTTCTTTCGTGAATGCGGCTTGTTGTTTGGTTTTAAATTCAGCAATACTCGCTGCGTTTTCTTGCAAGAATTTTTCGTGTTCGGCCAAGCTGAAATAATCTTCTTCGATGCGTAAATTTAATCGTCCTTCGCGGAAAGCTTCACGCTGGGCAGTTAATTCCTCCTCACTCACTTGGTAGTAACGAACGCGATCGAAGAATTTCAATAACCAAGGTTCACCATCTTTGAAGGTGGAGTTTTTCAGGAATTTATTCCAGATAGGTAAAGTGCGACCGACCAGTTGATAGCCACCAGGAGAATCCATACCGTAAATACACATGTAAACACCACCGATACCGACCGTACCTTCAGCGGTGTAAGTGCGCGCAGGATTATATTTTGAAGTCAATAACCTATGACGCGGATCAACCGGAACCGCACAAGGCGCCCCCAAATACACATCACCCAAACCCAGCACCATATAACTGGTGTCAAAAATAGTTTTTTTAACTTGATCAACTGAATCCAAACCATTAATGCGTCGCATAAATTCAGTATTGCTGGGTAGCCAAGGCGCTGTGTCACGAACGGATTGACGATAGCGGGACACAGCATCCAATGTTGCAGAATCTTCAAATGCCATTGGCATATAAACTATACGACTGGGAACTTTTATCTCACGCGCGTCTGCAAGTATGTCTTCTATTAATAATAATTGTTTAATCAATTCTTGCTGATGAATGACACGGCTGTCGTAATTGATTTGCAGTGAACGCACACCGGGTGACAATTCAATCACCCCTGTTATTGGTGATGCTTTTAAATATTCCATCAATGCATACACGCGCAAACGCAAACTGAGTTCCAGAATATTATCGCCGTATTCCAACAAAATATATTTGTCACCGGCTTGGCGATATGAAACTAATGGGCGTCCACTTTTTGGTGGTAATGAAGCCACAATACATTCCGATAAACCATGCGCAGGTTTAGTGAGCGCTGTCGATGGGAATTTTTCAATGGGTTTTAATTCGGCAATGGCTTTGTCTTGCGCCTTTTCCAACGACAATGCGTCGTCAAAACTCATACGCTTAAAACAAATTTTGTCACCGGGTTTAACTTGTCCCACTTTCCACAATTCTGCTTTCACAATCGTTACAGGGCAAACAAATCCACCAAGGCTTGGACCATCTTTGGTTAGAATCACGGGCATGTCACCAGTGAAATTAATTGAGCCCATTGCATATTCTGTATCGTGGATATTCGAAGGATGCAAACCGGCTTCGCCGCCATCGCTACGAGTCCAGGTAGGTTTTGGTCCATTTAAACGAATGCCCAAACGATTGGAGTTGTAATGCACTTCCCATGCAGTATCAAAAAACATTTTGATAGCGTCTTCAGTGAAAAAATCCGGTGCACCGTGTGGCCCGTAAAGCACACCAATTTCCCATGTGCGAAGAGTTTCTGCTTTGGAAAAACAATCCGGAATTAATTCCACTGGCGCTTTTGCCGCAGCATAAACAGGCGCTGGTGTTGTGCAAGCGGCAATTGCGGGATTACTGATCGGTAACATGTCCGTTGCACGCAAAGTACGACCTGCGTGTCCACCAAATTGTCCCAAGGCAAAAGTTGAACGACTGCCTAAATAAACAGGAACATCAATACCATTGCGAACAGCAAGATAACCACGACAACCTTGTTCGGCTTTTCCTATTTCAAGAATTTGTCCGG
>CAZICR010000476.1:0-2685 GCA_964537795.1 uncultured Cellvibrionaceae bacterium
TCAATCAAAGAAAACCTGAGGATTATCAAACCAAATGCGCACATTATCCGGCAAGGGAACCGATTTGCCATTTTCACTGCTGACCCAAACAATTTTTGAGTAGCCTTCTGCAGAAGGTGCCTGAGGATAGGTACTCGAATAAATTCGATAATGCATCATAAAGCTGGAGCGCCCGGGTTCAGATAAAAAAATCTCAACGCGAATATTATCCGGGTGAAACAATGGCCGCATAAATGTGCAGCCAATAGTTACTACTACCGGATGTGCAGCCCCATTGATCGGAATATTTTTTTCCTGCATTAATTGAAAACGTGCTTCTTCAAAATAACGAAAATACAGTGTGTTGTTGATATGGCCATACGCATCCAGATCACCCCAGCGCACAGGCATAACAAAAGAAAAAAATGGAGCTACATTTTCAGGAATGGGCGAATTCATTTTGCTAAAAACCTCACTGTCATTTCACCTAAATTTTCGTAGTGAATTTTTACGTCGGCATTTAAAGGGACTTCAATAACACCTGCAAAAGATCCGGTGATTGCAACTTGGCCCGCTTGTATACCTTGCCCACGTTGCCGCAAAAATTCTGCCAGCCAATATAAACCTGCCCTGGGTGCCAAATTGGGATGTTTGCCTGCATAATCTTTGGTTTCACCATTAACCGTAATTTGAATCAGCATTTCACCTTTTGTTTTTGCGATTTCCGAATCAATTTGTGGACCCACAAACATTCCCTGATTGATTAAACAGTCGGCTAACATTTCCGGAAATTCACAATCACTGGTATCAGCATAACGGCAATTGATTAATTCAAGGGCCATATGGGTTCTTGCAATCGCCGCATCTACTTCTGCTGTTGTATAGGGTTCTGCACGCGCAGGTAAATCTTTTCCGAAAACAAAACCGATTTCCGGTTCGATTCTCGCCAAATCACCTTTTGGCCAAAGACTCACAGGCGATACGGAATTTATACTGCTGGTGTAAATTGGCCCAACAATTACACGATCCTGTGGTGGCTGCAAACATTTCCAACCCCCAATGCTATCATCCATTTCTGTACACCAGTGATCCGTAACAGCATCTTGAATCGCCAGCGCTTCATCAATATTTTTCGGACGGATTTCTATCGGCAATCTATCACCTTGTGATCCATTGATTCGACGCTGTGTAAGAATCGCGGCTGCTTTTTTTGAATTCGACATAAACATTTTCCAATTAATTTTCTCTGTGCCAAAAATAACAAAACCCCGTAGAGGGGTTTGTCATCACAACATTAAATAATTGCTTAATGATTGGGTGATAACTGATGGGCAATATGCGCTAAATCTTTACTGGATTCAATGATGTTGGCTACTGTGGTATTGGCTTTTTCAGGATCAAGATGTAATTCGGCAAAAATTTCAGCCGATATGGCTTGTTTTGGACCAGGTCCCAAATTGTGCTGCGCCAACAGACGTCGTGCGACGTAGATCAATTTTGCGTAACTTTGAAATTCACCCTTATAGAGCGGATTATTTTGTTGCCTTAAACCAACCACCACCTCTTCCGGCATTGACCAGAGCGACATCAAACTACTCGCCAATTGTTCACGGGTAACCCCTAATAAATGTCGCTCGACGACTTGATGCTCGACATGAGGATTGGCATCCGCCAACTCGCAAAAGGCGTGGAAATAGGGAGGAAATACCTCTGCCAGAATCAGATAACCAAAGTTATGCAACAGGCCACACAAATAAGCCATGCCAAAACTGGGCCTGTGATCGCGCGGAATTGCTGTCACCAAACCTTCAATCGTTGCCGCCATGTACACCGACTGTTGCCAATAAGGTAAAACACCGCGAGGGCCTTCTTTGGGAATAGTCATTTGTTTACCGAGCGACAACCCCAAGGCCAGATTAAGCACCATATCAAATCCGAGCACACGCACTATGGCATCATGAATGGATTTTATTTTTCCCGGCGCCGAGTAATAAGGAGATGCGGCCCAACTGACAACCTGTGCAGCCAGGCTGGGATCGGTTTCAACAATTTGTGCCAAATCGCTGATGTCGGCATTGGGGTTCACCCGCAATTTGATAATCCGCTGAGCGGTATCAGAAAGCGGCGGCAACTCGAGTGTTTCTTCGAGACGTTGTTTAATGCGTAACTTGGTGAAATTTTTTACGGCATTGAGTATGTGATCTGTATCCGAAATAGTCGCATCATCAATTTCCAACGGTGCCAGAGGTAATGCGAGCTCAACCACTTTTGCATCTTCAAGAATTTTTGCAAATTCTTCCTGACTGAACCGTAATAATTCTTCGTCATTGCCTGAGTCCGCCCAGAGCTCTTTACGTTCCAATAAACTTTTATCCACCAATGTCTGCAAGCCTTCCAGCTTCGGTAATGCCGGTATAGTTTTCAGTTGGTGTTCTTTACAGAATTTAGCGACGTCTTCAGGTTTAAGTGCGTGTAATTCTCGCCCCAGATAACGATTGACACTATTGAGATCCAGTAGTCTGTCTGCGGGAAAAATCACCTGAACTTTTCCTTTCGCATCTTGCAATATGACGGATTTTGCCGCGCTCATAGATCGTAAATACTCATCATGCCATTGTGAATTTTCATTTTCGCTCAGCGATACCACAGCGTTTGCAAAAGGAATTTGTTGTTTTTTTAGGATATTTTGAACACTGCTGGATAAAG
>CAZICR010000477.1:0-2667 GCA_964537795.1 uncultured Cellvibrionaceae bacterium
AATTGCAAATATATTTCAAAAATTATTTATTTTATTCATGGAGAGCCTCAAAATATATTTTAATATGGATTTTTGAACCTAGAAAAATTAAATAATTTTGAAATTATTGCATCGTCGTAAAACAAAATTATAATTACTTATTCACGTGAAGAAGGAGTAAAATAAGGTTTCGTTGATAACCAAAATAATAAAAACAAAACAATTGGGGATGTGACTTCTTCTGAACTTTTTATCGCGGATTTGTAGGAAAAAATGTGGCCAGAAGTTGGTGTCATTCGAGGAAAGGCTTAAGGTTTGATTTTGTAACTACCAAAGTGATGGTCACGTGTGAATCTAAGGGGAACCATTGTTATGTTTAAAAGTCTTCATATCTGCTACAGAGAAATAGATTTGATCACGTGCCATTTCTAAGGTTCAAAAAGTACTTTCTCACCATTGTCATTATACTATTCCATTTTCATCAATATTTTGGTTTCTTGTTTCTGTAGAGCTTGAAATAACTATCTCCTTACAAACGAATTCTAAGTCCCATAGGTGATGGTTAGTTCTCGAAAACATTATCTCTTCAACGTGTTCAGGCGTTGTTGAAAGACGACGGTCATTAAATATATATTTAGATTGTGAAAATAAAGATTCGACCATAACAGAAGTGGGAGGAATGACTGCAACGTCGATGTAAAATTTCTTAACTGGTTTGTCATAATTCAATAAAGCTTCTTCTGCGAATGAGATAGAACTTGACATCTCTGTAGGGTCAGCCTAAATAATCAGATTTCGATTAAAAATTGATAACGATAATTTGGGGACATTAGGAAATGGGGTCGATTGAGAAAGTTAAATCATATGATTTTGAAAGAGTACCTCTTTAATTAATAAGGGAGCTACTAATTCGCTCTCAGCCTCGGTAAGATCCTCCTGAAAATGAGAAAATTAAAGTCAAAGAAATAAGATAGAGAAAGTGACAAACCTTCTTAAGTAATTTAACGATGGTCGACTCAAAAGCAGGAGAGTGAACAATACGTGCATCAGGACTGAGATAGGACTCCATTGCAGGAAAAGATTTCAGAGTGTAGTCAAATAGTTTACGAACAGTCAAAAGAGTCACATTCTCTTCTTGTAATTTGAGCATAACAGAATTTAGCTTTTTCATTTTAGCAAACAACCCCTCCAAAGTTGTCCACTCTTGTTTGCTAATGCTGACGAACAAATCTTCAAGAAATTCATCGTAGTCAATAATTTTTTTGATATAGTCTTTTATCTCCAAAAATCTCGCAACCATGTCATAGGCACCACTCCAACGAGTTTTACAGCGAAGTACAGGGCGCAGGTCAGTATGCTCCCTTAATCTATTTGAATTCTTCACAGTGCGCAGCCTCGACATCACACTATTCACCTTACGTGTGAGAAATGAAAGGAGAAATGAATTAGGAAAGAAAAAGTTACCTTGGTCAATAAAATATCATGTTCTTCTAAAAATTCTTTAACTGCCAAGTTAAACCTATGTGCGGCACAACCAATAAGAGGGATTCCTGCTAGATCGGCAAGGTGTTTGTTCACGTTACAGTTGTCACCTACAAAACAAATTACATTTGACAGCAATTTACCAAAAAGACCCAGAACAAATTCAATTAACTCTAAATGTGCTTCCGAGGACATATCATCTTCTTCAAGTAAAGGAGTAAAAGCAATCAGAACTTTTTGAATTTTCCCTGCAACCATAAAAATAATGCGGAAATAAGAACAATATAGTAAAATACCTTGAGGGTCGATCCATTGGGCAAATATTGCAACATAGTGAGTACCAGCACCGTCCAATGACCATCCATCGAAAATAAGTACAAATTTGTCCGGCAACATAACAGAGATCTTCTTCTCTAATGCTTTTGTGAGCAAATGCAAATACTTCATCAATGAATCGATGCTTATAGATGGGAGCTTTGAATATTCTCGAAAAGTGTCCTTTTCGACGGTATTTAACGATAATCTAAGGGGTTAAATGGACAATAACAATAAAAGAAAATCCCGATTAAAAAATACCCCTCAGTGATTATCCAATGTAACCATCCATAAATCTTCTTGGCCTCATCTGAAGGAAGAAAATATTTAATTATACCAACGCTTCTCTTTGCATCTTTGAGTTCTTCTTTCCAGCCAGTATGAGAAGTATGGATATGGTTGAGTAAATTGGAGTATCCTTTTTTATCTGCTTGTGTCCTCTTCTTTCCACATTTACACAACCACAAATTCTTATCGATTGGGTCTTGCTTGAAAAAATATTCAACAATTTCAGAGTTCTGGAAATCGGGTTCACCATCAGACAACTTGCGTTTCATTTTCTACATGCAAAGTCATGTTTGAAAACGTGCTCCGAGCGAAATAATTTTAAAAATTGGAATTATTTCAGAAACTATTTTTCTCATTGAAATTATTTTGAGATCGAAATAAATACTATTTTATATTTATTTCAAGTCAAAAATAGTATTCAAATATATTTTACGGAGGGTCTGGCCTGGATCCTGAAAAAAATATTCCTATCTTCCTAGATTCCTGGCTTCCTCTCATCCTCTAATCCTCTAATCCTCTCTTTCTCTCTGTCTGTGTGTGTGTTTGTTTGTTTGTCTGTCTGTCTGTCTGTCTGTCTGTCTGTCTGTCTGTCTGTCTGTCTGT
>CAZICR010000478.1:0-2664 GCA_964537795.1 uncultured Cellvibrionaceae bacterium
GGTTACATCATCAATTAGAATGACTAATCCGGATTCATTTTTATTGTGTAACGAATAAAAAGTGATATCAAAACTATATTGACCTTGCTGACTATGTTTGATGGTGGTGGTTTGTTTGGAATCAAAAACGGCTTTAACCTGTTCGGGGGTAAAGGTAATGGCTGGATAGACTTCCCACAAATCCTTGCCGAGAACATTATTCAGTGGACGTCCGGTGATTTCTTCTGCTACCCGGTTCCATTGGGTAATTTTTAAATCGCGATCCAAACCAATTAACATGATAGGCATTGAGTCAACAATACTGGTGATATAAGCCTCGCGATTTTGCAACTGTTCAGTTGTTTCCTGGAGAACGGCTGTTCTTTTGGCAACACGTTCTTCAAGAGTTGCTTTCATGTCACGCAATTCACGATTTGATTTTGATAAGCGACGTTGTGCAAAATACAAAAACAAAATCGTAAATGACAAAATAATAATCAATATACCACTGGAAAAATTGGCTACATATTGCCAGCGAGTGGAACCATCCGGATTTCGAAAAACATCCAGTACACCGGCGATCGCAGGCATACTGAAAGCCATGATCATCAAACTGGAAAAAAAATAGCCAAATAATGTTTTCATGAGGTTTCTTCACTAATCAATAATGCTGGGATTCTAGCGGATTGACGCCTTTAAATCGACTCGTCCATTTGGCCAAACGCTCTGACAAACGCATGTTGTTCTGATCCTTTTTTGGGTCGATACAAACTCGCAGAGCGGCCACGCCCACTTTCTGCCATGCCTTCACCCACTTCTTCAAGAAGTTCAACATTTTGAATTCGTCGTCTGAAAGATTTTTTGTCCAACTCTTTGCCCAAAATTTCTTCAAAGGCTTGTTGTAATTGGGTCAATGTAAAAGGCGAATTAATAGTAAATACAGGTAATAAGGAGTAACCGGTTTTTACACGCAATCTTTCGCGGGCCAGGTTAATCAATTCGGTATGATCAAATGCCAGTGATAGTTTAAGTGCAGCTTCCAAAGGCCACCAACGTGCATCGCGCACACTGGCAACATATTCGGCCGTTGGTGCAAACGGAATCAGCGCCATATAAAGAGCAGTGACTGACCAACCACGAGGATCACGTTTGTTATTCCCAAGAGTGCAGACTTGTTCAATATGCGGAGCTTTGACACCGGTTTTTTCAGTCAGTTTACGAAGCGCTGTTGTGGCAAGGTCTTTGTCTTGTTTCATGTCGATAAATCCGCCCGGCAAGGCCCAGCGATCTTTGTGGGGAAAATCTGCCCGCTCAATCAACAGAATATGCAGCTTGCCATTAATCAGCGTAAATATGGCAAGATCCACCGAAACCAGCGGCACATCATAATCGTGAATGTTGTAGTGTTTTAGATATTCTTTTTCACTGGTAAACATAATCACATTCAATTTAAGTTTGAGGGCTTGTTAATTGGTGGCTGATAGCCAATAATAAATTGACCGATAAATGGAGATAAGAGTGTATCAATAAATTCAGTGTCGGTGATAAGTAATTGATTGGTGGGATAGACCTGCCTAAGTTGAGTTTAATGTCATTCCATTCGCAAGGGGCTTGCAATGAACAATTATGATTTCACAGTTTTCATCGGTCGTTTTCAGCCATTTCATGCGGGCCATCTGCATGTTGTAAAAGAAGGGCTTAAGCAGGCGAATCAATTAATTTTATTGATAGGTTCTGCCTGGCAGCCGCGCAATACGCGAAACCCTTGGAGTCACCAGGAGCGGGAAGAGATGGTTCGCGCCTGTTTGAGTGAAGAAGAAAATAAGCGATTGCTTTGCTTGCCGTTGATGGATGTGCCCTACAACGATGAAATCTGGGTTCGTAACGTGCAATCAACAGTGAATGGTTTGGTAACGGCTCATCATTCAAAACCGCATCAACCAGCAAAAATTGCCTTGATTGGTCACAAAAAAGATCAGTCAGGATTTTATTTAAATCTTTTTCCTCAATGGAGCAGTATTGGTGTCGATAATTATCAAAGCATCAGTGCAACTCCTTTGCGGGAGAAATATTTTACTGCTGCTTATGCGGATGTGTTGGATCAATGGCATAAAGAAAATTTTTTGCCTGACGCTGTAGTCAATTGGTTGAAAAACTTTGCAGCAACTAATACTGCTCATACACAAATAAGCGAAGAAATTCAGTTTATCAACAAATACAAAAAGGCTTGGAGCCAAGCACCTTATGCACCCACTTTTGTAACTGTTGATGCAGTGGTAGTTCAGTCAGGCCACGTATTATTGGTCGAAAGGGGTGCAAATCCAGGAAAAGGTTTATGGGCATTACCCGGTGGCTTCGTCGAACAAGATGAACGATTACAAGATGCTTGTTTGCGTGAGCTCAGAGAAGAAACAAAATTAAAAGTTCCTGCACCAGTCCTGCGAGGCTCAATAAAAAAACAAGGCGTTTATGACGATCCTTTTCGTTCTGCACGAGGCAGAACAATCACTCATGCCTTTTATATTGAATTGGAACCCAATTCTGAACTACCCAAAGTCAAAGGTACTGATGATGCAAAAACAGCAAAATGGATCCCGCTCAGCGAAATAAATCCGGAAACCATGTTTGAAGATCATTATTTTATTATTGAGGATTTGTTGGGGGCTATGTGATAGACGTAATTGA
>CAZICR010000479.1:0-2663 GCA_964537795.1 uncultured Cellvibrionaceae bacterium
TAGCCATTGGATTGACTATGTATATTATTTATCTGCTTATCATCATCGCTGTTCTTTATTTCATTTATCAGGTCTATCAGGATGGCGTCAATGCAAAACGGGAAGCTTATATCAACAACTATATTTTTCCTTTGTCGATCAAGACAAAATTGTTAGAGAAATATCCGCATCTTTCTGACAAGGATCTTTATAAAGTGATGACCGGAATGCGCCAGTATTTTCACATTTGTAATATGGCCAATCGTCGATTTGTGTCAATGCCATCACAAGTTGTCGATGTTGCCTGGCACGAATTTATTTTGTTTACAGCAAACTACGCTCAATTTTGCAACAAAGCGTTTGGCCGCTTTTTACATCACTCCCCCGCTGAAACCATGCTACACAAGACTCTTGCGCATGACGGAATCAAGCGTGCGTGGAAGCTTTGCTGTGTGCGCGAAAAAATCGATCCTAAATTACCTGCGTCACTTCCACTGCTGTTTGCTGTGGATAGCCAACTGAATATCAGCGATGGGTTTTTCTATACGTTGGACTGTTCAAAAAATATTGCAGCAACCAACGGGGCGGGTGATACCTATTGTGCGAGCCATATAGGTTGTGGTGGTGGAAGTTCATGCGGTGGAAGCTCCTGTGGTAGTGGCAATTCTGGCGGAGATTCCGGCGGAAGCAGTTGTGGTGGTGGATGCGGTGGCGGTGGTGATTAGACGAACAATAGCCAACTTATAATTGGACACTATAATTTCCAAAAAACAGAAAATTGGAAACCATAGTGTCCGGGTTCGACTCGATCTTTCATTAAAGCAAAATCTATCTGTGCTGGAGGAAACTCTACTCCGAGCGCAGGGGAAAATCGGGTTCCATGTCGAGATTGCCGTCATCGGTTAGCAGGGCATAAACCCCGGAGGCTTCATGTTGAAGCATAATCCGGGGTCTTTTGCCTGTGTCGCGCCGCACAAACCATAGGCGCCAGCCAAAAAGCTCCAATAGATCCAGCGATGTTTGCTGTTCTTTGGTGAGCAGCCTGCTCAGGAAACTGGGGATCTCATTGTCTTTTTGTCGGTTAACCCATTTGCGTCCCAAGGGGCCAGTCGATGTCTCTGCCAAACGAGCCAGGAAGTCAGCAGAAGTGTCTGACTTGGAATTCTTTGAATCATTAGACTCTGTCATGTGGCCTGCTATTGGTTGAATGTGATTTAAATAATTTGTGTGTACGGGATTAACGGCGCAAGGGAATTTCGGGCTCCAAATTGAGATTGCCATCTTCTTCCAGCAGGGCATAGATTCCGGAGATTTCATGTTGCAACATGACTTTTGGTATCGCGAACAAGGGGCGACGCACAAACCATAAGCGCCAACCAAAAAACTCCAAATTGGCTAGCGATGTCAGTTGTTCCTTAGTGAGCAGACCGCTCAATTCTGTGGGGACAGCGTTTTCTTTTTGTCGATTTACCAACTTGCGTCCGGCTGGACGGCTCGGCGGTGTGTTTGCCAAAAGGGATAAACGTTCGGCTAGACTCAAAGGTTGGTCTGAAGGCTGATTGGATTTTTTTAAATTATTAGATTCTGTCATGTGCGCCTCAAGGTTGATTTAAAATAGTTATTGTGATTTATGTCTCATAAAAAATGAGACATAGTTCACATATTCTTATCTTAATTTCAGTAAATGGAAAGTTTGCCGACACTATTGGTTGAATCTGCTTGATTTAAATAATTTATATTGGCGCATAAAACTGAATAAATTTTGTCTATAAAAAGGATTTTTGTGAATTTGGTCTAAATGTGTGCCAAATTGAGAGCGACTTAACGACTGCTTACCGATTAAATCTTGCATTAGTTTGTTAAATAGAATTGTGTAGAAAAGTAAAACAGCGGCTGCGCAATAATGCTTTTCATCATATCTACATAGGTCAAGTATGAAGTTTTCAAATATGTAGATGATTCATGCGTCGACATTGGTTAGCGATTCTTTACCCGGTGAACAATTATTTGGCTGTATGCTCAATAGAATTGAAGTGGTTTTTATTGAGTCACCTTCATATTGAGTTACTTTCTATAAGTTACTACGAGAATAATTATGCATCCCTCATTTTTTAAATTATCGGTGTTGGTCGGTGTTGGATTGATACTGGCTTCTTGTTCTGGCGGTGGAGGAGGTGGCACTAGTACCAATTCGCAAGCTGTCAGTTCCAGTCAGGTCAGTTCAACAGCGAATTCAACCAGTTCCGCTGCCAGTTCCACTCAATTGACTGTCAGCTTGATAAAAATAAATCAATTGGGATTCAAACCTGATTCTGAAAAATTGGCGGTTGTGCCGAATGTATCCGCAAGTCAATTTACGGTGATTAATACCAGTAATAATTCTGTGGTGTTGACGGGGAATTTATCAGACGCCAAATTCTGGGCGCCATCAAGTGAAACAGTAAAGCTTGCGGATTTTTCTTCAATCACTGCTGTGGGTGATTACACAATTCAGGTTGAAGGTGTTCAAAGTGCTAATTTTAAAATAGCGACTAACGTTTACGACGCATTGAATGCTGCATCGATTAAAGCTTTTTATTACAACCGTTCCAGTACAGAACTACTCGAAGTCCATGCCGGTATTTACAAACGTGCAGCGGGTCATCCGGGTACTAGAGTTTATGTACATCAATCCGCCGCTACTA
>CAZICR010000480.1:0-2660 GCA_964537795.1 uncultured Cellvibrionaceae bacterium
GGCTTTGTATAAATTATCAAATGTGACTGGTGCTTTTGCGAGGGCTGCATTGGCCACAGCTATATTTTTTTTATCGGCAATTGCGGATAAAGCCAATACAAACGAAAACAGCACAGCGATTAAATTACGCATAAAGATCCTTGAATTAGTGCTCATGACTCTCTATCAGATAGCCATGCTCTGGCAAAAGTTCATTATCCAGATAAGCACGATTGTCTCTCATCACCAATCGACCTTCGGCAAACCACTTCACCGCCAAAGGATAAATAAGATGTTCCTGACGCTGCACACGCTTTGCCAGTGAGCCCGCATTGTCACCATCAATGATGGGGACACTGGCTTGAATGGCACTGGGGCCGCCATCCAATTCAGCAGTCACAAAATGCACCGTCACGCCGTGGCGAGTTTCGTTTGCATCCAATGCGCGTTGATGAGTATGCAAACCCTGAAATTTTGGCAACAAAGACGGATGAATATTTAACATCCTGCCCAAATAATGTTGCGTAAATAGCGGAGTTAAAATTCGCATAAAACCCGCAAGCACCACCAAATCCGGCGAATAATCATCAATCACTTGCATCAGCTGCTGATCAAACTCTTCGCGGTTGGTGAAAGCTTTGTGATCAAGCAAAATCGTTGGGATATCGGCCTGTGCTGCACGTGTTAAACCGTAAACATCGGGTCTATTACTGATAACAGCCACAATGTCTATGGGTAAATCGCCAGCTTGTTGTCCATCAATCAAGGCTTGCAGATTACTGCCGCTGCCTGAAATCAGAACAACTACACGAGTGGATTTTGTTGTCATCAGAGACCTTGTAAATCCACTTGGTGTTCGCCCGCTTGTGCATCGGCAATGTGACCAATCACAAACGCATTTTCACCGGCGGCGCGCAAAATATTCAAGGCATTCTCTTTTTCGGATGCAGGCACAGCGATCACCATTCCAACACCGCAGTTAAAGGTACGATACATTTCGCGGATCTGCACATTGCCGGATTGTTGCAACCATTGAAAAACCGGTGGGAAAGTCCAGCTTTTGGTATCAATCACGGCTTTGCAGTTTTCCGGCAACACACGAGGGATATTTTCTGTCAGGCCACCACCAGTGATATGCGCCATAGCATTCACTTGGGATTCGGCAATTAATTTCAACAGTGATTTGACGTAAATACGAGTTGGCGCCATCAGAGCGTCTGCCAATGGTTTGCCACCGCAATTTTGGTTGAGATCTGCTTTGCTGACTTCGATTATTTTGCGTACCAATGAATAACCGTTTGAGTGTGGGCCGCTGGAGGTGAGTGCAATCAGGGTGTCGCCGGATTTCACTTTGCTGCCATCAATAATTTCTGATTTCTCGACTATGCCAACGCAGAATCCCGCCAAATCGTAATCTTCACCTTCATACATGCCGGGCATTTCGGCGGTTTCACCTCCCACCAAAGCACAGCCTGCCAATTCACAACCATCGCCAATACCGGAGACTACAGCTGCAGCGACATCAACATTCAATTTGCCGGTGGCGTAGTAATCGAGGAAGAACAAAGGTTCGGCACCTGTCACTACAAGATCATTTACACACATAGCCACCAGGTCTATACCTATGGTGTCGTGTTTTTCCAGAGTCATGGCCAAACGCAATTTGGTGCCTACACCATCAGTCCCTGAAACCAGAATCGGTTCGCGATATTTCTTGGGGATTTCACACAACGCCGCAAATCCACCCAATCCTCCCATTACTTCCGGGCGACTGGTGCGCTTGGCAACACTTTTGATGCGCTGCACCAAAGCATCACCGGCCTCAATATCTACACCGGCATCTTTATAACTCAGGGAAGGCGTGTTCTGGCTCATAGGGAAGGATACTCAGGGGGTCAGTAATCAAAAAGGTCGCCATTCTAGCAGGGCAGATAGGGAAATTCACGGAAAGATACCTTTCCGGTTTGACTATCTAAAAAGAGGATTGTTGGAAATTGCTTATGTTTTTGGGAGGCATAAGCAGTAAAGAATCAATCTGCAAACAGCCTCTGGATTAACAAGAGGCTGGATACAGATCTAAAAGTTAGATATTTAAAGTCCGGTACCATTAATCCAGACATTATTAATGCGTCCATTGGCAGTGGGGAGAGTGATTGTTCGATAACCGGCCTTTTCCGCAATTGTCATAAGCACATTGCTGTGATTGACTCCGCCCTGACTTGAAGTTTGATCACCCCAGCGTTTGTTTTTAACCCCCAATGGACGTAAATCAACTGCTCGACCTGTAACCAGACCGGTATTTTTACCACCTGCCAGGAACATTGGGATACGGTGATGGTTATGCCAGTTACCATGAGCCAAATCTGAAAAGGTACAGACAATCGTGTTGTCCAACAAACTACCGTTGACATCGGGTGTCGCTGCCAGTTTTTGGATAAACAGGCGAATTTGCGTCATCCACCAAACTTTACTGGTTGTATGTGCGGCTGCGTCCTGGTGGGATAAGTCATGATCGCTGTTGCTGGTACCAGGAACCACTATGTGTGAAATGGGATTTGAGTACATGAATGAAACTGTGCGAGTGATGTTGCAAGAAAGGCTTGCGATTGCAATGTCTTGCTGAATTGAAGAAATGTTTTCTACCACTGAGGTCGCCCAGAGTGCTTCTTCTGCACCTCCGC
>CAZICR010000481.1:0-2659 GCA_964537795.1 uncultured Cellvibrionaceae bacterium
CACACGTACGCGTGTTGATGAACTTAATCTATGGTTAAAGAAATATGACTATTCAGTCAGTTTGTTGCACGGCGAAATTACGCAAGACGAGAGAAAAAAATCCCTGGATCGTTTTCGTCAGGGTAAAACAACATTATTGGTCGCAACAGATGTTGCAGCGCGAGGCCTTGATATTGAATCAGTGGAGTTGGTGATTAATATCGATATGGCCTATTCAGGCGATGAATATTTACACAGAGTAGGGCGCACAGGAAGAGCAGGGCAGTCGGGGCTAGCAATCAGTTTTGTGACTGCAAAAGATTGGAATTTGACGAAAGGTATAGAACGTTATTTAGGCATTAAATTGGAAATTGTGCAAGTGCCAGGTTTAACAGCTGCATACAAAGGGCCTGAAAAACTGAAAGCATCAGGCAAAGCTGTTGGTATTAAAAAGAAAACAACTGAAAAACCAAAAACACCAGAGAAAAAAGTCAAAGAGCGATTGAGAGATAAAAAAAATATTGGCAAGCGTCGCCAGCCTTCAGCTTCTGTTGACACACAAAATGATGGTTTTGCTCCACCTAAAAAGAAACTGATTAAAAAAATAGAAGATTTGAATGATGATGAATAAGTCATAAAAATCGTTTGACCTGATTATAAATTCAGCCTAATATCAAGCTAAGAGTAACGATTCTTCAGGTATCACGCTCTACCTGGTTAATTGAGCTTTCCCCTGAAATCTGAGGAGGTGTTTAAGCAAAAAAATCCTCGATAAATTTGCGACTTGGTTATAAACAGTGGCAGCTTTTTGCTGCAGATGTTAATCAAAATCACATGGGGACGCACATATGGCAAGAAAATCGCAGGCCAAACACTATAGTAAAGGTGGTTCCGGCAACAACGATTTCTGCAACGACGATTTTAACAACAACAATTTCTACAAAAGCGATCAGGAAGATTTCAAACGTGGAGGACACTCGTCTCGCCACAAATCGTCCCGACGGTCGACGCGTAATGATGACAACATCATCGAAATAAAATCCCGGTCACAACAACTACAAACAGCTTACACTCCCCCGCGATCCGCCCAACCGCTCAACGCAAAAACCAAATCACAACAGCAGTACATCAACGCAATTAATAATCACATGTTAACTTTTGGTATTGGCCCGGCAGGGACGGGAAAAAGTTACTGTGCCGGTGCATTGGCTGCGGAAGCTTTGGAATCTGGAAGAATTGAGCGGATTATTTTGACTCGCCCTGCTGTTGAGTCAGGAGAAAGTCTCGGATTTTTGCCAGGTGATCTTGATGAAAAATTTTCTGTTTATATAGATGCTTTTCGAGATATTTTAAACGAGCGTTTAGGCGCGGGTACTGTTGATTATTGCTTGCGTCATGGGCGAATAGTGGCTGCACCATTAGCCTTTATGAGAGGAAAAACTTTTAACAGCAAAACCTTTGTGATTTTGGATGAAGCCCAGAACACCTCGCCGGCACAAATGAAAATGTTCTTAACGCGAATTGGTGAAGACTGTAAAGTGGTCATTAACGGCGATATTAATCAAAGTGATATTCGCGGTCCTAATGGTCTGGCAGATGCAGTTGAGCGTTTGATCGATTTGCCCAATGTTTATGTGCATGAGTTTAAACGAGAAGATATTGTCCGAAGTGGATTGGTTAAAGACATTATTGATCGTTATGAATTAGCTGACGAAAGTTAGTATTGGTTTGGTTGGATAGATCATTACCTGTGACCTCGAGTGACAGGTAATGATCTGTTTGGAATTTTTGTTTTCTAAATAGAAATTTTTATAATTTTATAAGTTAGTATTATCTTTTTGTTGTGTCGATAAATTTTACTAGCGATTTTGAATGCAGCGATTGATGAGGAGCTGATGTTGCAGGCTATTCTGATTGGCTGAGGGTTCACCGCTGCCGTTGCAAGCCCTTGAGTCGATCGACTAGAATAATGTGATAAGCGTCACATTATTTTGCTTTTGTGGCATGAATTTTGAACACGCAACCTGATGTTAAATTTTTTGGTTTAGGCGCCATTTAAATGACGTGGTGACTTAAGTTCTCTTTATTACAGTTTGGATAATTCAATGTTTCAAGGTCAAGGTTTCTATTCTTCCGGTAATTATTCTTCAATTTTAAAGCTGTTTCTTGTTTGTGGTGCCCTGGTCGGCGCCCCGTTGATGGCTCAGGAAGCTGTGCTGGCCAGCGAATCCAATGATGCTGTGATAAAGGAAACTGTGACCAAGGCAATCAACTTCAGCCCAGAGGTACAGGCCAGCTGGCATGAATTTTTGGCTTCCCGACAAGATATAAAAATTGCTAAATCAGGGTACTTACCCTCTGTTGATCTGTCAGGTTCTGTTGGGTCCAGAAAGCGGGATTATGACGGCCGCGACAGTTACAGTGCCAATCAAGGTCAAATAAGTCTGACACAAAGTCTATTTGAGGGCTTTAAAACCTCTGGCGAAGTTGAGCATTTCAGTCAGGCCAGTCAGGTACGTTATCTTGAACTTCTTGATGTGGTTGAATCGACAGCACTTGAAGCAGTGCGGGCTTATCAGGATGTGTTGAGTAATCGTGAGATGGTTCGATTGGCTCGGGATAACTACGCCAAACATCGTCAGGTTTACTCACAAATTGAAGAGCGGGTATTGTCTGGTGT
>CAZICR010000482.1:0-2639 GCA_964537795.1 uncultured Cellvibrionaceae bacterium
CTATAACCGTTGAAGGCGCAAACATATTGACTCGATCGCTGATGATTTTTGGCCAGGGTGCAATGCGTTGTCATCCTTATTTATTCGAAGAAATGCAAGCCTTGCAGATGGATGACAAGTCACAAGCTTTAAAAGCTTTTGATAAATTATTCACCGCTCATCTGGGTCATGTATTCAGCAATTTATTCCGCGCCAAACTGCTGGGATTTTTGGGTGGACGTTTTAGCAGTGTGCCTGCCAATGCCGATAATTTCAGTAAACGCTGGTATCAACGGATTAACATTTTGAGTGCAGCTTTGGCATCTATGTCAGATGTAGCATTGGGCGTATTGGGCGGTAACTTGAAACGTCGTGAATTGTTGTCTGCGCGTTTGGGCGATGTTCACAGCCAATTATTTATTGCCTGCGCAATTTTGAAATTCCACTCGGCACATCCGAGAACACGCGCAGAAGACGCACATGCTGAATACGCACTCGCCAAATCGATTTACAAAGCGCAGGAAGCCCTGCGTGACTTTGCCGATAATTTCCCGCTCAAACGTCTGGCCAAATTATTGCGATGGTTGGCTATGCCTTTCGGAAAAATAATCAACAAACCCAATGATGATTTAATACGCGAATTGGGCGATTTAATTTTGGAAGACAACCCGGTTCGCCAACATTTGGGTCAATATGTTTACGTTAATCATCAACCGGAAGATGCCACCGGACGCGTTGAAAGCACCTATCAATTATTACTTGCGTTGGGACCCGTTTGGCAAACTTTTTCGAGAGCAAAAAGTTCAGGAAAAATTTCCGGCAAAACAATTGAAGAACAAGCACAGGATGCCGTGAGTAAAAATATTATCCAGCCACAGGATGCCGCCAAAGTGATTGAATACGACCATCGTCGATTCGACTGTTTGTTAACGGATGCGTTCGATAAGTTGTAGGGTAGGCGTTATTCTTCGACAAAAAACCCGCTGTGGCGGGTTTTTTTTCAATGTAGAATTGCAAAATAAATCGTTAACTGGTTGTAAAACCATGCTTCTCAAAAAAATAAAAATCGTTTTCTTGATACTGATATGCCTAAGTTCAATCACAGTTTGGATTGCCATTGATCGATCTAATATTCGTCACGGCCTGCTGCCTGCGGATCAAAGCCATTTCCCTTGGCAATCCTGGGTAAACGCCGGTGCCAATCAGGGAGCCGCCGCTAAAATTGAATTACGTGAAAGCACCTATAATCTCAGCATTGATTTTACTTTGCCTGGCGATTCTCTCTATCCCTATGCCAATCTTGGATTAACTTGGGATGAGAAAAGATTATCGGGGCATCTACTGGATTGGTCCGAATACTCAACAATCCTTCTAAAAATAAAATGTCGCCCCGCCAATACCCTCACATTTTTGATTTATAGCTATGAAGAAGGCATTACCCAAATTTCTGATATCACCAGCTATCGCCCGTCTGAATCACTGATAAGTTGTAACGAAAATTGGCAGGAGGTCAAACTGGAACTCAAAGCATTAAATACTTCAAGCTGGTGGCTGGAGGCTCATCAAATGGATTGGGCAAATAAAAAAATAAGAATGGACAAGGTGCGCGGTTTTTCAATAATCAATTCATTTCACAGCCCCAAAGATGTGCTTTCCAGTGTCGCTATAGAATCGATAGACCTTGAAGGCCGCAGTCATTTTTGGATCTACATGGCAATAGGTGTTGTCGCTGCAGCCTGGTCCGTTTTTTGTTTTTGGGCTTTCCCCTTGCTGATCAACAGCAATAAGCTTTCTGTATCCAATCAGATAGTAATCCAACCAGTGAATGTAGACCCAAAACATCAGCGGGAAAAAATGGCGCTTCTTGATTATCTTGCAACAGCCTATGTGAATCCTGATTTGAGTCTTGAAATTGCAGCAAACCTGCTTGGCATAAACAGAACCAAAATAAACCAAATTCTACGTGACTACACAGGCATGACCTTTACGGCCTATTTAAATAAATTACGCTTAACAGAAGCTGCACGCCTGTTAGTTGAAAAACAAATGGGAGTCGCCGAGGCCGCATTTGCGGTTGGTTTTGGCAGCATCTCTTACTTTAATCGAGTATTCAAAAAAGAATATGGTTGTGCTCCTTCCTCCTACAAAAACCCAAATGCTAAATCAGATAACTCTCCTTCCGATTCAGATACATAGCCTATCTGCAATAAAGCTTGCACTTTCTGCCTGGTAGTAGCAAAGCTGTGTCTTCAGGGTGTAACCGAACCAATAACTTGCGAAGATCAAACACGAACAAAAGTTCGTGATGAATAATCATAACAACTGCAATAAATCAGTCAGCAATCTGGCTGTGGAGATTAATATGTTGAGAGAAGCAAGTCCTTTAAATTGCTGTAAGCATTTTGTTTTTATTTTTTTAGTATTTTTTTCTTTTGATGTCAGCGCAGAACCAGATCCCAATTTCCACATTTACCTGATGTTTGGTCAATCCAACATGGAAGGTTCTGCTCCAATAGAAGCTCAGGATAGAACGACAAATGACCGCGTAAAAGTCATGTCTAATTTAAACTGCAGTAATCTGGGGCGTACTTACGGGAATTGGTATTTAGCCTCTCCACCGCTCAACCGTTGTTGGAGTGGCCTTGGGCCTGGAGACTACT
>CAZICR010000483.1:0-2629 GCA_964537795.1 uncultured Cellvibrionaceae bacterium
GTCTATAAGGGCGTCATTGCAAGTGACCCCTTAGGTAAAGTCGATTTCAAGTCGGGTGATAAGATTAGTGTGAAGTCAGCCGATGTTTTGGATTGGCTAATCGTATTGCCCGATGGAGAGGAGCGCGGGAATCTTCAAGGTAAAGCACTGGATCTAATTCAAGTTGGAAAAGCTGCTGTAATTACAAGAATGACACCCAAAGATGGAAAATATACATCCTTCACTGTGGTTTCAGTCCTGAATCCACAAACCAAACAGGAAGTCATTGAAATCCTACCGCAGGATGTGAAAACTAAAATTGAAAACTACCTAGCTACCAAGAATGCTAATCTAGTCCCAGAAGATGATAAAGAAAAATACACCTATATATTTATTCGATTCCCTGGCTGGCAAATTGAAGAGATTTAGTTGATTTCCTAATCGTGATGAATCGATTATTTAAAAATGGATATTCGGTGTGGTTTTACTAGAATTATTTTACATTTACAGAAACTCTAATTAGCTAAGGAATAATAATTATCATGAAGAGAATTTATCTAATTTTTACTATTATCTTTTTAAGCTCATGTGCAGCTAAAAAAGAAACGCCTGCTCCTGAAGTCAATTGCTGGGGGTATGTTAGTAAAGCTATTGAACTCAGAAAGCAAAAAGATTTTCAGGGTTCTTTGCGGCAAATTGAATTACACGGTCTTTGTGATAAATCTGAAGTTCGTATGTCCTATTACTACCATTTGGGTTGGACATACTATGAAATGAATGAATACAGTAAGGCGGTTGATGCCTTCACGGAAGGTTTAAAAACAGAACCTCAATATGTGTATGCCTATTGGCGCCGTGGTTTGGCATACGAAAAGTTAGGTGAATTTGCTAAAGCAGAGGCAGACTACAAACAGGCTTATGAAATTGGAATGAGTAAAGATCCTGATAAATTTCTTGAAGTTTTGGAAAAAAATCCTGACGTTAAAGAAAAGTTAAAAAAATATTAGACTCTAATTATTTATTGGAAGTAATTCATTATGAATAATTTAAATTTCTACAATAAAAAGCCGGGTTGTTTTAAGAGTTTTAACTTGGTTGATGCCCAGGATGTAAAAACCGGGTGGGTGACGGGTTCTGAATTTCTTAGCAAGTATGTTATCTGTAAATGCGGAAATGGAGCGTTAAATATTTACGCGTCATTTGGCAATGATATGAATTTGGCCCCGTTGGTTGTTGAGTGCCCAATTTGTGGCGTTAAAGAAGAAATATTTAATCCGGAAATACATGGTTGGGACGGTGAAAATGGTGATAACTGCTCTTCGGTGGGGGAGAGTGAACCTAAGTTATTGCCTGTGTCACCAACCAGACTGGTTACTGAATATTCATATCAGGGTGCTGAAAATTATGAAGATCTAATCGAGGAGGGTGTTGTTAATCCAGAGGATTATTTCGATACATTTGCACTCTATAGTGTTTCAGATTCAGGAAAGCTATCCGAAGTTGTCTCTTATGAATGCGCTTAAAGAATTTACTTAGGGGGGTTATATTTTATGAAGATAATAGCCTACGAAAAAAATAGTCCAGGTGACTTCATAGTGGAAGATAGCGTTTGTATGCTTTGTTGTCTTCCTGAAGGTGAGGCTCCTGAACTTATGGAGTCAGATAACCTTAGTTGCTACTTTAAGAGGCAACCTAAAACCGATGAAGAGCTGAATCACGCCATAGAGGCAATCAAAGTAAGTTGTTGCGATGCGGTTCAATACATAGGTACCGATAAAAATATAATTAATAGAATATTGAATGAAGAGTATACGAGCTTTAACAACGTTCCCAATGCTAATAAGTGGGAAACCTATGTGAGTCGCATTAAAGATGTTTTCAGAATAAAAAAATAACAAAAAACTGTTATGGAAGCTTAAGGAGAAAATCTGTGCGGATAAATGAATTTCAATACATCAACTCATACTTCAACATCAAAATTGATTTTCCTGATACGTGGGGTTTTCGTTATTGGGGGGAACAGAATAACTGCTCCCCCATTTCCAGAACGATATCAAACAGCAGATGATGACCTGCCAACAGAATTAGCTACGGAAAAAGAATTAATGTCAGCGCGTTCCAGTATGCGTAGAAATTCTTTGCTGGGTACTGGCTTGTATGTAATTTCCCTATGTCGTCCAGAGGGTTTTTCGGTGCAGAAGCATAGAGCTGAATTTGATTCTGATTTAAAAAGAGAGTTTCAAGTAGTGACGGTTGGTGGAATTGAAATCCAAACACTTTACATAGAAAGTCAGGATGCAGGTTTTATTTGGTATACCAAAATTTTCGCTTGGAAGTACGATGAAAATATTTGGCTATTTTGTGGAGCTCAAAGTGATGCTATAGACGGGTTTGAAGAAGTGAAAGGAATTATAAGGCAACTGGTTAATGTATGAGTAGCTAGTTATACATTCAGTAATTAAAATTGGCACTCAACAATCAGAATTTTATGACGGAAACATTCTTAAACAAATTCAATCGCCTAAGCATTTGCAAGCGACTCATCCTCAAAGAACGCTATAGAAAGGCAAACTAATTCCCTTGGCGAATAAAGGCAATTCACATGCTCAATTAATCTTGGGCTATTTATATTTCACATCCGATAGAAGCA
>CAZICR010000484.1:0-2623 GCA_964537795.1 uncultured Cellvibrionaceae bacterium
CCGGAATAGGTTGCAGGCAATTCAACATTTTCACAAGCAGTGGAGCTGGCCAATAAATTGTAACTTTGAAAAACAAACCCAAAGGCTTCGCGTCGTAAATGTGCAAGGCCATCGCTGTCCAGATCGGAAACTTTTTGTCCTGCAAATATATAATCGCCAGTTGTAGCTTTATCCAAACAACCCAGAATATTCATCAAAGTAGATTTGCCAGAACCCGATTGGCCCATAATGGCGACGAATTCACCCGCATAAATCTGTAAATCTATTCCATGCAACACCTGCACAGACAATTCACCATTACGAAAAGTTTTGGTGATATTGGAAAGTTGAATCAAAGGTTGATTCATTAACGTCTTCCCATTCCACCAAAACCACCGCCCATAGCGGCTGTTTTTGCTACTTGATTGGGACGCGTGATGCTACTGACCACCTGCTCACCTTCCTGCAGCCCTTCAACAATTTCTGCTTGTACACGATTGGTCACACCCACTTTAACTTTTCGTTCTTCAATAAGATCATCTTCTTTCATAATTTTTACGGTTGCTTCGCGAATTCTTTTGTCACCAAACCCGGATTTCACCGTTGAATCCTGATTGTGATTTTGCTCGCGAACTTTATTTCGATCTTCCGGCGATTTATTTTTCCAATCTTTCTTGGCACCCCCTGCACCTGAAAAACTCAAGGCAGACATAGGCACCAATAAAACATTTTTGGCTTGTGATTCAATAAAAAATACTTGCGTACTCATTTGCGTCATCAATAAGCGATTTTCATTAGGCACATCAAATAATGCGTTATAAAGCACCACATTATTCAATACTTCAGGCGTGGGCTGAATGCGATCAAGCTGACTGTACCAACGCCGTCCCTGACTACCCAAGGTCGTGAAATAGACCGGCATGGCTTCTTTTAATTTGCTGATATCAGCTTCGGAAACTTGCGTTTGTACCGTCATAGTCGACAAGTCGGCAACTCTCATAATAGTGGGTGCCATTTGATTAGTATTCAAGGTTTGGCCTTGGCGGGAAGTAATCGAAACTACCGTTCCATTGATCGGCGAATAAATTTTTGCGTAATTGAGATTGGCCGCTTCTACTTTGAGTGAAGATTCGGTTTGTTTTATTTGCGCTTGCAGGGATTTTAATTGTGCTTGCGCCGATTTCAAATTAGCTTCGGCAACCTGCAATGTTTCGGTTGATGTTGCGTCTTCATTTTTTAAATTTTGTTGGCGTTGAAAATTAATTTCAGCCAATGTTAATTGGGCTTGTTTATCCAACAATTGGGCCTGTTGGTTCTGCAATTGCGCACGTGTGCCGTCCACTCTTGCGGCATAAACGGTTGCATCAATCTCAGCCAGCAAATCACCGACCTTAACTTCATCACCCACTTCGACATGTAATTTTTTAAGAATGCCAGAAACCTGCGCACCCACATCCACATAATCTTGCGGCTGTAAAATACCGGTTGCAGTTACCAAATTTTCAATATCACCACGAACAACCGCTTCGGTGGTATAGACCGGCTCGTTTTCATCTGCCGCAAAAAAACTTCGCCATATAAAAATCAATCCCAGAAAAATCACTATTGCTATCAAAATCAATTTTGGTTGTTTGTAGACTGGAATTTTTTTATGGATGGATAAATTCATTTTTTTCTCTGGATTTTTAAAGTAACAGGTGTTAATTCCAAACTTTTTTCTGTTGGTTTCAAAACCTTGTCGCTAGGAGTACCTGATGTGACAAAAGTTTCCATACGACGAGAAAATTCAGTCACTTGCAATTTGTTTGCATATTTTTAATTAATATTTAGCCTCACCTCAACCTCACCCAATTCCTTGCTCCCATTCGCACGCAATTCCGTTTTCTCTTTCACCGGCCAACTAAATGGAATTTTTACCAGTTCACGCCCACCGACTTCACGTGCCGCTTCTACGAACAACACATACTCACCTGCAGTCAATTTTTTCAACGGTGCCCGCCCTTGGGTAAAACTCAGTTGATGGGTTCCAGGTTTGCGAGTAGCGCCACTGACGCCATCAACCGGCATATCCGTACTACGGCCTGATGCTCGCCACCAATAACGAATATCTTTCAGCCATTCTTCACCATCTTCACTTTGCTCACCACCTGATTCCAACTGATACCAAACGGATAAATTTTGAATTTTTTTATCCGGCGTCTGTAGCCAGACCGCGACGTAAGGATTGTGGTATTCAGCAACATCAAGCCTTGGCAATTCGATTTGAATATTGAGATCTGCAGCAAATGAGATTGCCGGGAATAAAGAAAACGTTAGTAAATATTTTTTTAACATAGTTACTTCTTTTAATTTGTGGAAAACAAACCCCACCCTGACCCGCCCCTTCGTAAGGGGAGGGAATTCAGCTCCTCACCCTTGTGGAGGGGGAGGCTGGGAGGGGGTGCATTCAATGCATTGAAATAATTAAAATTGCCCAAGGCGCAATTACACCCAATAACAACAAGGGATAAGTCGAACGGCGATTAGCGGAATATCGCCACAACAACCAAAATCCGGACAAACAAAAAATCAGGCAACAGACAGAAACAAAATCCATAAACCAACGCCAGGCTTCACTGGTGTTGCGGCCTTTGTGTAAATCGTT
>CAZICR010000485.1:0-2616 GCA_964537795.1 uncultured Cellvibrionaceae bacterium
CACGGTGGCACTGCCCATAAAAATTTCATCTTCATTCATCGGCGGTTTTGAAAATGGACCACCCATCGGAATATGCGGAATTACTTTGCCTGCTGTACCTGCAGTTGAGCGCGGCAGGCCACCCACTTTTACCGTCGCCCCCAGAAAGGGAACATAATCAACAACATCAAACACCAATGAAATGTGAGGATGCGGAATAGGCACTGGACCTGCGGGCGGAATCACTAATATATGAATATCAATTCCAAGTACCGGATCAAAATGTTTGCTGATCAGCATGTGATTGACTCAAGTTGTTGCGGCCAATCTTCACCCAGCAATTCATTAAAGCGTTGCTTGATATGCTGATCAATTTCTTTATTCGGACTTAAACGTAACAGTGCTTGAGCAAGAAAGGGCAAGGTGGAATGAGCACGTTGTTGTTCATCCATTTTGCTACCGGCGTCCAATGCTTTGATGCCGTGCTCCCACGCAATTTTTTTGTGCTTGGCGCGCTCCATACAAAAACTGGCCATGCGCCAGCCTTCGAGAGTCATGAGTAGATCCTGTTGTAATTCGGCGAACTGCGCACCTTTGGCGTAAGCATGAGCGGCTGCTTCAAAATGATTGTTGCTAAACAAACAAGTGCCTTCACAAATCAACGCTTGTAAATGCAATTTACTGCAACCAGGAATTTGCAATTGCTCACCCTGTATTGCAACAACTTGTGCCTGGCGATAATCCGCCAATGCCAGATCATAGATTTGCAATCCGATATAACCAGCCGCGCGTGTCAGCAAGGTGACTATCCACATATCAAACCATTGATGCTCCTCAGCAAGTGCAATTGCAGTTGCAGATAATTTTTCCATGTTGGATTTGTCTTGTTTGCCGACGGATTTTTGCAAATCAACTGTGAGCTTGCGAAAGGCTGCACCGGGTGATCCGTCGCCTGCTTCTTTTAAAACAGAATCTATGGCGGCATTCATATCAACCGGTGCATCAAGGCTGTGTAGATGTTGCGAATTTTCGCGCGCCAGTTTCGCCAGTGGTGAATCTTTTTCAGTGTCAAAAAAAACCAATTTTAAATTGGCTGGCCAGCGATAACGCGCATTGATTTCACAGCACTTTCCCCACCAAAAGGTGTATTGCTGATGCTGTTTGATTGCTGAAGGCGTGACCACTATCACCAGATAATGTATGTAATCTTCAAAAGCTTGCAGCGCATGAACACAGCTGCGAAACAGTGCGTTGTATCCACTGCGACAATCACTTAAATCCGGTGTATGCCAGTGATGCGTTTGGTTTGGTGTTGTTTTTGTTTCAGTCTCTTCCATTTCTGCATCTGCAATACCTTCTGCAATCATCCGGTTCATTTCTTCAGCCAAGTCATAACTGAAAGTTTCTGCCGACGTAAATTCTGTGTGCAGATGAATAAACAATTCCGGATTTTTTTCATCCAACTGTTCTTTGGTTTTGATAAATCCCAACCCCAGCTGAATGTCATCAGCAGAAAAATGCCAACGCAATATCGGCAACTTGCTGCTGATAAATTCTTCCCATTGATCATCCAGTTTTTCGATTTCTTTCTGGATAGGATTAGTAGCGGCTGTCATGCGTAAACCAATTTGCGAAATATTAATTCAGCTTAACCAGTGGTCCCATCACGGTAACACCAGTCGCATCGATTTTTACCGAACTGGCGCCCATCGACAGGGTAATACCTGCGGGGTCTATAGTGACACTGCTACCGCCAACACTGAGTGAGATTTGGGATTGTCCCGTTATGGAAACCGATAAAGCTGATGTAGATGCACTGGTGGAAATGGAAACATTTTGTGCGAGTGCGCTGATGTCCTGGTTGCCTGTCACATTCAAAGTTTGATTGCCACTGACAATAATTTCCTGATTCGCACCAATAGTCTGGGTTTGATTCGCGCCGACATTAAGCGATTGATTTGAACCAATAACCAGATCCTGATTGCTGGAAACGTTACGATTTTCATTGGCACCAATGGTTGTTTCTGCATTACCGCTGGTGTTGGTGGTGGTGTTGCCAGCAGTCGTTGCGGTGCGATTGCCTTGCACTGTGCATTCCTTATTGCCTTGCACCGTTGCGCTTTGATTTCCCTGAACACTGAGTGATGCATCGCCGCCTACACTGGAGGAACTATTGCCGTCTACGTTGTAACTTGCATTGGCGGTAACTGAAGATGTCAGATTGTTTCCGACTGTTGTGTTGTAATCTTTTTTTGCGTGGAGTTTTATTTGTTCACCACTGCCTGAATCGTCGAGTGAAAATTCATTGGCACTGCCACCGTCTCCTTTTACAGAACGGGATTTCATGCCAGCATAATTTTTTCCTTCAGGCAAACTCACGGGTGGCATATGCGTGCTGTTATAAACACTGCCGATCACTAAAGGTTGATCCGGGTCGCCATTCACAAAAGTCACAACCACTTCCTGACCAACACGCGGAATATTCAAGGTTCCCCATTTATTGCCTGCCCACATGGTGGCAACACGTACCCAGCAGGAACTGGTTTCATTTTTTTTGCCGTATCTGTCCCAGTGAAATTGCAATTTAATGCGGCCATATTTATCGGTATAAATTTCATCGCCTGCTTTGCCGACAAC
>CAZICR010000486.1:0-2614 GCA_964537795.1 uncultured Cellvibrionaceae bacterium
AAATTATTTATCAAACGGAATAATTTTCACTGCTTCGATTTGGTTTTTTTCTTCTTCGGTTTGATTGACGCGGGTTTCCAATTCTTTTGAAACAGGTTTAAAACGCATTTCATCTTTGTAGCCGCAAGCGACACATTCGCGAAAATCTTTTCCATCTTCGTTATAGACAACTAGTTTATCCATTTCAGAACAACGCGGGCAAACTGCGCCCGCGACGAAACGGCGTTTTTGACTAAATGACATTGGCGGTCTCCAGGTCAATTCCTGAGTGACGCAAAAGTGCATCTATTTTAGGTTCGCGGCCACGGAAATTTTTGAATAATTCCATAGGTGCCTTGCTACCACCTTGCTGCAAAATTTCGGTAAGAAAGCTATTTCCGGTTTCAGCATTAAAAATCCCTTCTTCTTCAAAACGCGAATAGGCATCAGCGGATAAAACTTCGGCCCATTTGTAACTGTAATAACCAGCGGCGTAACCACCGGCAAATATATGACTGAAACTATTTTCAAATCGATTACAGGCAGGCGGTTTGATAACGGCAACCTGATCACGGACTTGATTCAATAACTCATGCGCACTCATGGGAGAGTCAGGGTTATATTCCGCGTGTAGCCGAAAATCGAAAATCGAAAATTCCAATTGGCGAATCATTTGCAAACCTGATTGAAAGTTCTTTGCTGCTAACATTTTATTCAGTAATTTTTCAGGGAGAGGTTCGCCTGTTTCAAAATGACCTGAAATTAATGGAATCGCAGCTGCTTCCCAACACCAATTTTCCATAAACTGACTGGGCAACTCAACTGCATCCCAAGCGACTCCGTTAATACCACTCACTGCAGCAACTTCAATTTGCGTGAGCATATGATGTAAACCATGACCGAACTCATGAAATAAAGTGGTGACTTCATCGTGAGTTAACAATGAAGGTTTGTCACCAACCGGCGGCGTAAAATTACAGGTTAAAAATGCTACGGGAAGCTGTACGCCATTTGCTGTTTTACGGCGCACGCGACAGTCTGCCATCCAGGCGCCGCCTTTTTTATTGTCACGTGAAAACATATCCAGATAAAAATAGGCAATCGCTTGGTCATTTTTTTTGATCTGATAAAAACGTACATCTGGATGATAAGTGTCAAAGTCCTTGATCTGTTCGATTTGAATTGAAAACAGTTTTTGTACAATCGTAAACATCCCGGTGATAACTTTTTCAGCAGGAAAATACACTCGCAAAATTTCCTGTGAAATATCGTATTTGGCAATACGTAATTTTTCACTGTAATAGGTAATATCCCAAGCCTGCAAGTCAGTGCATCCCGATGCTTTTGCAAAATCAACCAACTCTGCAAAATCTTTTTCTGCGTAAGGTTTGGATTTTGTGGCCATTTGGTTTAAGAACGCCATCACCTGCTCTGGTGATTCCGCCATTTTGGTTGCCAGAGATTTTTCAGCGAAATTATTAAACCCCAATAGCTTCGCTTTTTCATGGCGCAGAGCCAGGGTTTCAGCAATTATTGCGGTGTTATCCCACTCTGCAGCTGAAGCACCATCGAATTTTTTTCCTTCTGCTGATGCACGGGTAACATAAGCGCGATAAATTTCTTCACGCAACTGACGATTATCCGCATACATCATAACGGCATAATAAGAAGGGAAATCCAATGTCAGCAAATAACCTTCCAGATTTTTTTGTTTAGCGGCTTGCGCAGCTTGTGCAAGAGCAGATTCAGGTAAGCCTGAGAGTTTTTCTACTTGCGTAATCTGTTTATACCAGGCCTGGGTTGCATCCAATACATTATTGGAAAATCGGGTAGATAATTCCGACAGACGTTGTTTAATCTGCGCAAAACGTTGTTTGTCTTTTTCCTCCAGAGCAACTCCACCCAATCGAAAATCACGCAGCGCATTTTTTACTGATTGCTGTTGCGCCTGAGAGAGTTTTGCAAAGTTATGACTATCCGCCAATTTTTGATAGGCATTATAAAGCGATTGATTTTGGCTGAACTCTGTTGAATATTCTGTAAGTAATGCCAAACAATTAGCATAAGCTTTTCTGAGTTCATCGTTGTCCGCAACTGAATGTAAATGGCTCACCGGTGACCAAGCGGCGTCCAATTTATCACCCTGCTCCTCCAAAGGTTGTACCAGTGTTTCCCAACTAATGGTTTCAAGTGTGGGAATCAAGGAATTTAATTGCTGCCGTCCCTGACTGATTAATTGTTGGATTGCCGATTCAATATGGCTCACCTGAATTTTGGAAAAAGGTGGTAAAAAATAATTTTGCAGTAAAGGATTGGACATTAAACACCTCAATGGATAATGCTGAAGTCACCAGCATATTTAAATAGTTTCGAGTATGATATCCGAAAAATCCCATGATCCTGATGAGAAAATTTTATGACTGCTATTAGACATTACCAAAACAAAAAACCGAAACTGGACGCAACCGTTTTTGTCGATGAATCGGCAGTTATTATTGGCGATGTTGAAATAGGTCAGAACTCTTCGGTATGGCCTTGTACTGTAATACGAGGCGACATGCATTTTATTCGCATTGGCGCTCGCACCAGCATCCAGGACGGATCGGTATTACACATTACTCATGCCAGTGATTAC
>CAZICR010000487.1:0-2610 GCA_964537795.1 uncultured Cellvibrionaceae bacterium
GGCGCAAACGGGTCATGGTTTGTTTCGGGTTGTCTTTATCCAGAAAATCCAGTTGCACTAGTGTGTCTTCAATATGGGTATAGAAAGTTTCCAGCGCCTGCGCATCAGCAGGGGGGAAATCCCACTGATGTTGGGGCAAAGTGTTGTTTTCGGTCGCCAGTAAATAAGCCATGCGGATTTCGTATGTGATGACTTGGACTGCAGTCGCCAAATTCAACGAACTGTATTCAGGGTTGGAAGGGATATGCACATGGTAGTTACATTTGTGCAGCTCTTCATTGGTCAATCCTCTGTCTTCACGACCGAAAACTATGGCTACTTCATGCTGATGGGATTCCTGCCAGACACTTTCACCACATTGGCGCGGATCCAGCAAAGGCCAAGGGATTCGACGTTCACGAGCACTGGTGCCGACTACCAAGCTGCATCCCGCTATAGCGTCGTCCAAAGTTTGCACCACGACCGCATTGTCCAACACATCAGTAGCACCTGCGGCGCGCCAAACAGCTTGATCAGAGGGAAAGTCTTGTGGCTCTACCAAATAAAGTCGTTCCAAGCCCATATTTTTCATGGCACGTGCAGCACCGCCAATATTACCAGGATGGGAGGTATTCACCAGAACGATGCGAACATTGCGAAAAGGATTTGTGCTCATGACAACTATTTGCGGCTTCAATTCAAAAAGGGCGGGCAGTGTAGCAAAACACTTTCTCAACACCTAGCCACTACCTTTCCCTACCTGTATCATGCGCCACCTCGGCGTGAGGTACTTTTGCTGCCTGCGGCTCCGCTCTTTTACAATCCCGTTTCCCTCGACTTTTTCTGATGGTGCTTTATGGAACCCATGTTGACTATTGCTTTGCGCGCTGCGCGTAAAGCGGCTGAATTGATTGAACGCGCGTTTGAACGTGTTGATCTGGTAACGATTGAAACCAAGAGTCGAAATGATTTTGTTACAGAAGTTGATCGCTCATCAGAAAAGGAAATTATTTATCATCTTCGCAAGGCTTATCCCGATCACAGTTTTCGTGGCGAAGAATCCGGTTTTATCCAAGGGAAAAATCCTGACTACGAATGGGTCATTGATCCGCTCGATGGCACCACCAATTTTGTTCACGGCCTCCCCCACTTTTCAATTTCCATAGGTTGTATCTACAAAGGTCAACTGGAACACGCCGTTGTTCTTGATCCTATTAAACGTGAAGAATTTACAGCCAGCCGTGGCCGAGGTGCAGCATTGAATGGGCGACGTATCCGCGTTTCCAATAGTAAAAGCTTTGAAGGTGCTTTGATTGGTACGGGTTTTCCTTTCAGCGGTCTCGCACTGGACAATATCAAACCTTACCTTGCATGTGTTGAAGAAATTGCTGGCCAAACTTCGGGGATTCGCCGCTGCGGTTCTGCCGCATTGGATTTGGCTTATGTTGCAGCGGGTCGTTTTGATTCTTTCTGGGAAATGAATTTGAACTTGTGGGACATTGCGGCAGGGGTACTCTTGGTAACTGAAGCTGGAGGACTAGTGAGTGACTTCAACGGCGGTACTGATTATTTATCAACAGGCCATATAGTTGCCGGATCCCCAAAAGTATTTAAAGCCACATTACAAGTTGTGCAAAAAAATCTTGGCCATTTAAAATAAATCCGAGATTAAAACACTGATTGTATAAATAAAAAAAGAGTTCCTTGTGAACTCTTTTTTATTTATAGATTTTAAAAGATGTCACATATAAGCATTGGTACGATCGGTGTGATCGGTTACATCACGTATACCTTTGAGCTCAGGGAGTTTATCCATCAGTTGCACTTCTATACCCTGTTTTAGAGTAATGGCAACAGATCCGCAACCTTGACAACCACCGCCAAATTTCAAAACAGCGATCATATCCGGCGTCACTTCAATCAAACTCACATTACCACCATGCGATGCCAAACTGGGATTCACATCATTATAAAGAACATAGTTAATACGATCTTCCAAAGGACTATCATCAGTCACACGTGGCATTTTGGAATTTGGTGCTTTTATAGTGAGCTGCCCACCCATACGATCAGGTGAGTAATCGACTTTGGCATCCTCAAGAAATGGAATACTACGTTCTTCAAAATAGGCATTAAAACCTTTCAGGGGGACAATTACATCACCCTCTTTTTGCTCGCCGGGGCGACAATAAGCAATACAGGTTTCCGCTTGAGCCGTGCCTGGATTGGCAACAAACATACGAATGCCTATGTTTTCATTGTCTTTTTGTTTATCCAACAGGGACTTTAAATAGTCCTGGGCTGACTCGGTGATATCAACATTAACCGTCATAACTACAACCTTCTTGTGCCTTGAGTCATAAGCTGTGGCTTATACCCGATTAAATTAGTCGGGTATTCTACTTCACTCAACTGGCTCAAGGCACTAGAAATTTATATTCAGGTTTTTCAAGGCTTCACCCCTCCAGCTATACCGATAAATCCCGCGCCCTGCCCACAGGTTTTCTGCTAGAATTCCCGCCGTTTTTCTATATCAATTTTTTTTGATATTGCCTTGAGAGCTTCAGGGCAATTACCAATCACCAAAGGTTTCCCATGACTGCACCGCAAACCCGTCTTTCCGCGCTTCAT
>CAZICR010000488.1:0-2591 GCA_964537795.1 uncultured Cellvibrionaceae bacterium
CGTCGTCGTGAAGTGTAAATAAATCCTGGTGAAGTGGATTTTGAATTCACTTCACCATTTGTTTGTTAAGTTTTTTCAAACCTAAATTAAGGTGATTGATCATGAAAAAAATGTCGTTGAATTTAATAGCGGCCAGTTTTGCTGCTTTGGTAACTAGTCATGCTATGGCATTGACTCCTGCTACCACTCCCGAATTAACTTTGGCTCTGTCTGGTGCATCCGCACAAGATCAGGGTTTATTAAAACTGGTTGAAAATTTGTGTGATGCTGGCACTTTGGATTATTTCAGTGAAACTGGTGAAGTTGATAAAATTGCCAACTACAACGGTTACTACTGTTCAATTGCTTTAACAAAATTAACTGTTGCTTCTCCTGTTGGTAATCTGGCTTTGCGTGACGCCAACAGCGATGGCAAGTTGGACGTATTAGTATTAAAGCGTTCAGCCGGTGGTTCAGGTGAAGGCCCAAATGGTGTTTGTAATGACGTAGGCGGCGTGCAACATTTGGTTGTTGACAATGCTTGTGTTGATAACGGCACTAATAGCGATCCTGTTTCCGGTGACCGTATTTATCGTTGCCCGACTTTAGCGTTGAAACAATCTGATGGTGGTTTGTCAGATCTTGAAATCAATAAGTTACCAGGTACCTTTGGTACAGTATGTAGCGGTAAGCCTGTAGCAACAAACCCAATCTGGGGTACCATTTTCAACACTCCAGTTTCATTGAACCTGCGTAACGCATTGCAGTGTGCCCAAGGTTTGACAGTTGGTTCTGAAGACGAAGCCAATATGCCGAATCTGCCAAAATCTGTTATCGCCAGTATGGCTAACGGCGGTATCGCTAGCTGGAATACATTGCGTGCACAACGTGTTGATGGCACTTGGGTAGCATTGGCTGATGCAGTTGCGGACAAAGTATCACAAGGTTTGTGCCCGGGTTACAACCTTGCTGTTAACCCAATTCCAACGGATCGCCGTGTTCGTTTCTGCCGCCGTGTAGATTCGTCAGGTACTAACACCCAGTTCCGTGTGAAGATGTTGAACCAAGGTTGTACTAGCGAATCTCAAAACCAATCGCCAGACAACACACCTAGCAGCACAAACAACACCAATACCTTTGCCAACTGGCAAAACGTTGCCCCACCAATTGCATCGGCACCTGCGATTATTGAAGCTTCCAGCTCTTCAAACATGAACAGCTGTTTGTCTGCTTTCTCTGATCCAGCGGCTCCTGCTACACAACGTTGGGCTATAGGTATTCAATCGTTGGAAAACAACGTCAACTTGGCTAACAACTATCGCTTCATCAAAATTGATGGTTATGCCCCTACAGTGAAAAACGTGTTGGAACATAAATATTTTGATTGGGTAGAATCAGTTTGGGTTTGGTTAACACCAACTACTCAAATTCAACGTGATTTGGTTGATTTGCAACGCGTATTACTGGATGGCACAGGCGCTGCTGCTGACGTTGGTATTGTGAATGCTGGATTCGTACACGGTTTTGGTGCTTCAGGTTTGGTTGCTCTGAACACTATCACTGGTAACACTCCTAGCTTGCCAATCAATTTAGCTCTTCCAGTGGCAACTTCAACTCACGGTGGTAGTTCATGCCGTACTCCACAAATCAAAGTTAACACCGGTTTCTAATTGGTGGTGACGTAAATGCAATAAGGCTCTCGGCAAGTGCAAGACTTGCAATGTTTAACCAGGCTTCGGCCTGGTTTTTTCGTATTAACTCAGGTGATGTCATGGTTGCGAAGAAATGTATGTTGCTGGTAATTTTTTTTCTGGTTTCGTTAAATACGGTTGCCGATGAAAAAACCAGTTTGGAAACAGCTAGCTTTTATTCAGGTGTGTTGGCAGGTAGCCAGCAGCGCCCAATAAAACAAGGAATAGAGTTGGCATTTTTTAAGCGAGGATTTATTGAAGGAATCAAAAAACCTGTTGGAATTGAGGAATTACCGGCTCTTTATAACGTAGTTAAAATTTTCCCCGATCAAAAGAATAGAAAACAACTTAAGAAAATCAACCCGGATTTAATCAATACAGCCAGTGTTGAACTCGGGCAGCTATTGGCAAAAGATGCGACTGAAATGCTAAAACAGATTGATGTCGATCAATATATGAAAGGATTTAAAAAAGGCTACCAGAAAAACATTTCTTCTCCGACACTTGCGCAGTACACCTTAGCCCTGATGCAATATCATGAACAAGAAAGACTAAAAAATGCTGATGTGCAATTACAAAAATCAAGGCTATTTCTGTCCGAAAACGCAAAAAGAAAGGGTGTTATCACTACAGCTTCTGGCTTGCAATATGAAATTTTGCGGGATGGAAAAGGTGAAAAACCGCGCATAGTGGATTCCGTCAACGTCAATTATCGTCATTCAAAACCCGAAAGTGATATTTACTATGATTCTGCCGAAAAAGGCCACTCAGAAATAATGTCAATGCGTGGAGCGATTCCGAAAGGCTGGCGTGAGCTATTTTTGTTAATGCAACCAGGAGCAAAATATCGAGTGTATTTATCACCAGAATTAGGATGGGGCACAGAAGGCAATGGCGATTTTCTAATGCCCAATGAAGTCT
>CAZICR010000489.1:0-2589 GCA_964537795.1 uncultured Cellvibrionaceae bacterium
GAAATATTAATTGCCTCAAGTAGTATGCTCATTTTATTTAAACGCGCTCATGATATGACTGGATGAAGTGACAGCGCCAAAAACACCGCCCTGCATTTTCACCATATTTAACGCCGCTAAATGATTGTTGTGATCGGTTGCGCCGCAGCAATCTTCAACCACTACACATTCATAACCGCGATCGTTGGCTTCACGCATAGTAGTACTCACACAAACATCGGTAGTGATGCCTGTGATAATTAAATTAGCAATTTGTTTTTGTCGCAGAATCATATCCAAGTCAGTTGCATAAAAAGAACCTTTACCCGGTTTGTCGATAATGATTTCACCGGGTAAGGGTTCAAGCTCATGAATGATGTTCCAACCTTGTTCACCGCGAATCAAAATTTTTCCGCAAGGGCCTTGATCTCCTATACCCGCACCAATTTGTTGACTGCGCCAGCGTTTGTTAGCGGGCAAATCTGCCAGATCAGGCCTGTGGCCTTCACGTGTATGAATAATGTGAAAACCTTTTTCACGTGCAAATTGCAATAATTTTTTTATCGGCTCAATCGGCGCGCGCGTTAAACTCAAGTCATAACCCATTTTGTCAACGTAACCACCTGGCCCGCAAAAATCAGTTTGCATATCGATAATCACCAGCGCGGTATTTTGTGGCGTGAAATTACCGTTGTAAGGCCAGGCATAGGGTTCTGATTGAATAAAACGTTGCATAGAATTTCCTTCAGAAGTTATTTCGCCAATTCACCGGGCAAGCCAGGCAATGATCGTTTTGCAGATGAAGTTGCAATCATAATGGCGAGCGTTAATACATAAGGTGCTGCATTAAATAAATCATATCCGGCTGTGACGCCGACTGATTGCAACGCAGGCCCAAGTGCAGCCGTTCCACCAAATAACAAACTGGCGTAAAGACAATTCACCGGGTTCCATCGCGCAAAAATAACCAAAGCAACTGCCATTAAACCTTGTCCACTCGAAAGACCTTCACTCCAACTACCGGGGTAATAAAGTGAAAGATAAGCACCACCGATACTCGCCAAACATCCACCACAAATGGTGCTGAGCATGCGCACACCTTTTACCGAAATACCCAAAGCTAAAGCAGCATCGGCGCTATCACCGACGACACGGACATGCATACCCCAACGAGTGCGATTAAAAAACCAGGACATGATCGGCACCAAGGCCAAGCCCACAAAAAATAACGCGTTGATATTCAGTGCAGAACGAATAACCGGCGAGTCACTCCAAAATCCCAAGGGAATACTCGGCAATTGTGGTGCTGTAGGTTGAATAAAAGGTTTGCCGAGATAAAACGCGACACCTGTGCCGAACAACATCAATGCGATACCGACTGCAATATCATTCACGCGCGGTTGTTGACATAAAATGGCGTGCATAAATCCTAACAACATGCCCGCACCACCCGCAGCCATTACGCCTAACCAGGGCGAACCACTCAACAAAGAAATGGCGTAGCCCGTCATTGCACCTAAAACCAAATTGGCTTCCAATCCCAAATTAATACGGCCACTTTTTTCAGTGAGGCATTCGCCCAAACTGACGAATAAAAATGGCGTGCCAACGCGTATCGCACCTCCCAGTACCGCAATCAACACACCTAATAAACCTGCGCTTTCACCGCTCATGCCAGCCCCCTGGGTTGCAATAAACGGAATCGTCCATACAACATTTCGCTGGATAAAATCACTACAAAAATAATGCCTTGCATCACCAATACAGTGGCGTCTGGCAAATCATGCATGCGTTGTAATAGACCACCGCTTGCGGTAATGCCGCCGAGTAAAATTGCAAAAGGAATTACTGCGAGTGGATTATGTCGCGCCAGAAATGCCACCAAAATTCCGGCGTAACCATAACCCGCATTGAGCGAACCATTTGCACGACCATGCACAGCAGCGACTTCAATCATGCCGGCCAAACCCGCAGCAGCGCCGCCTAAAAAACAGGACCAAATCACCAACTTGCGAACCGGCAAACCACTTAATGCTGCAGCGCGGTGATTACCACCCACCACATCTGCTGCCATACCAAAAGTGGTATAGCGAGTTACCAACCACATGAGCACACAAGCAACCAAACCAAAACCCAATCCCCAATGAATTGAAGACTCACCCATAGCGCCCAACATATTGGCGTCGCCTATGTGAAAGGTTGAGGGCTTGTTAAGTGTGGAAGGATCTTTGAGTGGACCGACAACTAAAAAATTTAAAATCGCAATCGCAATGTAACTCATCAATAAAGAACTGATAGTTTCATTTACGCCGCGATATTGTTTGAAAATACCGACCAGTGCGATCCAGATTCCGCCAGTGAGCATGCCGGTAATCACCATCATGCTGAGCACAATAAAAGGTGGAAAATGTTGCGCTTGAATGCCAACCAGCGCTGCACAAAGCCCACCCACTACCACTGCACCTTCACCGCCAATCACAATTAAACCTACTCGCGCCGGAATCGCGGTGCAAAGTGCAGTCAACATAATTGGCGCAGCGCGCACTAAAGTATTTTGCCAGGAAAACCAACTGCCAAATGCACCGCGATACAAGGTGTAAAACACTTCGC
>CAZICR010000490.1:0-2577 GCA_964537795.1 uncultured Cellvibrionaceae bacterium
GGTCCTTACGGATGGGTGGACAACCTCGATCCTGATTGGACACCCAACACCACTGATGCCCAAGGCAAGCGCTATCGATTTGGTAGTCAGCCTCAGGTTGCTTTATGGAATCTTGCACAATTAGCCAATTCACTTTATCCATTAATTCCTGATGTGAATCTATTGCAGTCTTCATTGGAGGAATATCGCAAGACTTACACTGATTTATCTGGCCAACATCAAGCACAAAAACTCGGTTTTACAAAACAGGCGGATAATCAGGGTGAATTACTGTCTCGCCTGCATAAGTTGTTACAAGAAACTGATGCTGATATGACGATTTTCTATCGATTATTAGCGAATTATTCTGTTGATGATTTGTTGCCAGAAAGTAACATCGAAAAACTATCCATAATAGCGGATGCTTTTTATCAACCATTGAATGATCAAGAAAAACGATACTGGTTTGATTGGTTAGCAGAATATGGAAAATTATTACAGGCTGATTACGTTATTCATGGTATTGACGATAAAAATCGAAAAGCAAATATGAATGCCATTAATCCAAAATATGTATTACGTAATTATATGGCACAGGTTGCCATCGATCAGGCAACACAAGGTGATTACAGTGAAATCTATCGTTTAATGGAGTTACTAAAAAGTCCTTACGATGAACAGCTGGAGCTTCAACAGTATTTTGCAAAGCGCCCTGATTGGGCAAAACACAAGGCAGGTTGTTCTATGCTGTCTTGTAGTTCTTGATATCATTGCTAATCCATCGGTTCATCATATAAACGGATACGCACCAGAAGATAATTAATTCGAGCACTAAAAAAATTGCAATAAACGCAAAAATATCCGGTGCTTTCATCAATGTGGTCATCAGTGAATCCTGATAGTAGAAAAACCATTGGTGGCCTTCAGGAAATATCTGCACATGTAACCAATAAAAAACCTCTTTTGAACCAATTGATAGAATGATTAATGTTGCAACGCCAATAAAAGACATAAATCCGAGCATGACTTTTTTAGTGGACGGGACTTTCGGTTTTCGAAAATAGATAAACAGCAAGCCGACCAGCCATAGAATAAAACTGATGGTGCCAATAAAATAAAATTTATCGATCAGGTTGGCGACATCTTGTAGATGGATAATTTCATCCTGATGCATTAAAGAAGTGGTCTGTCCATTATTTAATTGGTATCGAATATCAGCCAACCCTTTACCATGGTTTTGAATAGATTCAGAGATTTCCCCAAATAATCGCCAATGATCTTCTTTACTTGTAAATTCAAAATCGTCCTTGTAGCGATTGAGCGGAGCGTATTTTGCAATGTGTTCATCCAAATTTAATAGCTTGTAGCCTAAAGGGTAGGCGAAATGAATTTGTGCAGTTAAATGCCAGCTGATAAGTGCCAAAGTAATTAATTGGGTGATAAAAAAGAGGGGCCAGAAGACCAGCCTGTAAAAGTATTTCATTTTTGTGTAATTCTGTATTGCTTGAATTTGCGCAAAAATACCATGGGCAAGATGAATAGGAAAGCTGCCAATCAGGCGGCTTGCAGGGAAGAGCGGTCAAGCCACTCGCGAGCCTTTCGGCTCGTTTGCAGCTTTTCCGCTTTGCGTTTGGCCTTTTCGGTTTTTTCATGCACGCCACCCTTGCGCATAATAGGGTGGAATGCGTGTCCGTTGCGACTTTGTTTTTTACCGGGCATATCATGTCTCCTGTTTAAATGTTTAATAAATACCATTGAGCATCTTTAATTTTCCGCAATCGATTTTGTGCCTTTTTATCGTCTTTTATAAAAGACGGCGCTTCCTGTGTTAGTTTAAAACAAAACTTTTCAGGTAAATCAGTATAAAGAGAGCGCGGAGGCTCGCAGTAACTGATACCTTTCATTTTGTTACCTGTCTCAAATCTGTTGTAAAAAACTTTGTTCAATCCCAGTTCACAATGAATAAACCAGAGTGTGGCAGCCATCATGGCTTCGGCCCAGATTTTCTTTTGCAAAACTAAAATTCGTTCGCAATAGTCAATCATGCGTTGGCGATGGATTCGATTTTGCTGCCAAACGAAATAACTTTCATCGCCATCTCTGCTCCTGACTGCAAAACCTTTTACCCAATCCAGTTTCCGGATAAGATCGGATTGAATTTCTTCAATCAATACTTGTCCGCTATTCATATCCACATCCAACCTTGCCCAAGCCAAAGTAGCAGAACGTTTACTGCTTTGTGGGTGATTACTTGAGGTAATGTTATTCATCACACATCCAGCCAATTTTTTAAACTCACCATCCAGATGTTCTGGTAAATTTAATTGCAGTACTAAATTACAGCCGGGTCTTGATGTTTGATTCCAGCTATAGGTTTTTTGACTGCCCCAGGTTCCCAAGGTCAATGCATAATGATTGATATCGGTTAACAAACAGGATTCAAAATGCCATGCTTCCAATTGGGCTTTACCTGAACTCTGCAACAAATCTTTTATTAAAGGTTTGTCTAATAGTTGTCGGCAAGGGCTTTGTTTTAGTTGCGATACCGTTTTGCAATCCTGTTTTGTGATCATCCGTTGCAATAAATAAATCGCATAT
>CAZICR010000491.1:0-2575 GCA_964537795.1 uncultured Cellvibrionaceae bacterium
CTTCACCGCAAGGTAAAACTTCTCCATCGGCATCGACAACCTTGCACTCTGTTTCCGGCATGGTAATCCCCACAGTACCTTGCACAGGTGCATCAAACGGGTTGATAGCCACTACAGGTGAAGTTTCTGTCAAACCATAACCTTCAACCAATGGAGCGCGTGTCAATGCCGTCCATTTCTTATAAGTTTCTACTGTTAATGCCATGCCGCCCGAAGAGGTCAGACGTAAAGTTGAAAAATCGAGCTTTAAAAAATCCTCATTGCGCATTAACGCATTGAATAAAGTATTCAAACCCACGAATAAACTGAAAGGAACTGTTTGCAATGTTTTTACAAAAGCCGGTATATCCCGTGGATTGGGAATTAAAATTGAATGATTACCCAAGGTAATTGCTGAAGTGCAATGCAAGGTAAAAGAATAAATGTGATACAAAGGAAGAGGAGCAATATAGATTTCCTGATTTTTGCGAAATACACATTTCATATGTTCATTAACTTGCAACATATTCGCCACCAGATTTCGATGGCTGAGCATAGCCCCTTTCGCCACCCCCGTTGTGCCTCCGGTGTATTGTAAAACTGCTATATCTTCAGGATCCCGAGCGACAGGTGAAAAAGTTTTTTCTGAAAGCTTCAATGTTTCGCGAAAGCTGACAGTATTTTTAAATGCAAATTCAGGTACCAGTTTTTTAATATATTTGACTACCGAATTAATCAGTATTCGTTTTACCGGTGAATGCAAATCAGCCAGCTCTGTCACTATGACGGTTTTAACATTCGTTTCTTCGATGACTTCAGCAGCACTACGAGCAATATTGGCTAGCACTACCAAAGCTTTAGCGCCAGAATCATTAAGCTGATGCTTGATTTCACTCGCCGTGTATAAAGGATTGGTGTTGACCACTATCAAACCTGCGCGCAATGCACCAAAAACAGCAACAGGATACTGCAACACATTAGGCAGTTGGACAGCGATTCGGTCGCCCGGCTTCAAGTCAGTTTTTGTTTGTAAAAAGGCAGCAAATTTTGCAGTCAGCTGATCAAGTTCACCATAAGTTAAACTTCGCCCCATACAGCTAAACGCCTTGCTGACAGAATAGGTCGAACACGCAGTATTGAAGACGTCAATCAATGTTTTTTGGTAATCCAGACTCATACGGTCAGGCTCCTTGGTTCAGTACTTTATTATTGAAAAGATAGCTGCTTCGGTTACAGAGTACAAATCAAAACTTGAGATGTTTTAACAACTGCTGCGTCACAATAGCAGTAAAGCCCCAAATACGATGCTGCTCATATTGATACACAGGTAAATAATAAGAAAGCCCGTTATGTTCAAAATGGTCATCACAAACTTTCAAGCCATTACGAAAATCCAAAATCGGGATGTTAAAAAGCAAATCCAGCTCCTCCAAAAAAGGCGCAACCGGATAATTTGCGTTAAAACTGGCAACAAATGGAATTACCTGAGTCCCCGCACGTGTTTTTGCAGGTTCCAAACTACCAAGATATTCAATTTCACTAGCAGGCAAGCCGATTTCTTCCTGGGTTTCACGCAATGCGGTAGCCCATAAATTTTCGTCAAACTCCTCTCTTTTTCCGCCTGGAAAACAAATTTCTCCGGGATGACTCCGTAAATGCAATGCTCGCCGGGCATATAAAATAGAGGGGCTTTCGGAACGACTAATCAGTATCAATACAGCGGCAACCGCATCAGGATGATCTTTATGGGATGCCAACTGCAGTTTTAAATCAGAAAAGAATTCTTCATTCATTACCAAAGATCCAATCGCCAAACATCTACTGCTGGCTCTTCGTAGGGATGAGCCTCGCGCAACGCTTTTATCGCTTGCTGGAGTTTGTCATCTTCACAAATTAATTCAACACGGTATTCCGCAATTTGCGTTAATTGATTGGACTCGCCAACAAAAGGCTGCGAATTATCCAGCGGACGAAATTGCCCTTGACCCAGAATTTGCCAACAGCATTGATCGTAATTTTTGAATTGACCTGCACCGGCAGAGAAGAGTGCAGCTTTGGTAATTTCAAGATGGGATTCGGGGACGTAGTAGATGATTTTGTGCATTTGGCCCTCACCCTAGCCCTCTCCCGGAGGGAGAGGGAACTGAATCACTTCGTAGTTAATTAATCAGGGAGTCGATCTCTAACCCTCTGGGTGAGGTTAGGGGAGGGCACTTTTAATCAAATCACCCTGACCGAAATCACATGTTCAACTTTTTTCAACGCATCAATCGCGCCAGCAATAGGCGCAACTTCAACATCAATAATGTTGTAGGCCACATCGCCACGGCTTTTGTTGACCATATCCACCACGTTGACTTTGTGATCAGCCAATACGGATAACACATGACCCAATACACCCGAGACATTGTCGTTGGAAAACGTAATACGTGCACCAATACTCGGATTGCGATCCATTGAAACAGCAGGGAAATTCACTGAGTTTTTAATGTTGCCATTTTCCAAATAATCCATTAATTGATCAGCCGCCATAATCGCGCAATTCTCTTCTGCTTCTTCTGTGCTGGCGCCAATGTGTGGCATAGCGTAAACATCT
>CAZICR010000492.1:0-2567 GCA_964537795.1 uncultured Cellvibrionaceae bacterium
TGAGTTCAGGCGTATTAGGTGTTGGGCAATTAGCGGAAGCAATTAATCAAGTTGCCAGCCAATTCAGTGTGTTGCAAACCAGTGCTGATAATATTCAACGCATCACTGAAGTGATTAAAAGTGTGGCTGAACAAACCAACTTGCTTGCACTCAATGCCGCGATTGAAGCAGCGCGTGCAGGTGAACAAGGGCGAGGTTTTGCGGTAGTGGCGGATGAGGTGAGAATGCTCGCCGGTAAAACAGCATCTGCGACCAAAGATATTGCTTCAATGCTGATGGATATCAAACAACAAAGCCAAAATGCCGGGCAACAAATGCAGATTTTAAAAGACAACAGTGATCAGGTTAAAGTCGAACTTGAATCAACTGTACAAGGTTTCAAACAAGTGAACTCGGAAGTTCAAAATTCTTCTGCATCACTAAATCGAATTGAAATTGTCAGTGAAGAATTGGAATCGACCAGTAAATCAATTAAAGAATCTATTAATCATATTAGCAAGGCGCTTGAAACGGCCGACAAAACTACATTAACGATTAGCCAGCAAGCTACGGATGTTTCTCTTGAAACCGAATCTATTTTTGGTGACTTGGCTACATTGAGTGACCAATTATTTTTTTCCAAAATTCTACAAGAAGCCGTAAACGCATCAAATGAAATCAGTAAAGCTTTAGAGCGAGGAGTGGAACAGCGCGTTTTCAGTGAAGCCGATTTATTCGCGCAAAATTATCAGCCCATCCCCAAAACCCAACCGCAAAAATACAAAACGGCTTACGATGACTACACCGACAAATACTTTCCGGATATTCAAGAACCAATTCTCACGCGTCATTCCGAAATAGCCTTCGCTGGAGCAGTCGATACCAAAGGTTATTTTCCAACGCACAATAAAAAATATGCACAGCCACTCACCGGAAATTTGGCACAAGACCTCATTAACAATCGCACTAAACGCATATTCAACGACCGTACCGGCAGCCGCTGTGGTGCCAATACTTTACCTATGTTGTTACAAACCTATAAACGCGATACCGGCGAAGTCATGCACGATCTTTCCGTTCCCATTTATGTGAAAGGCCGACATTGGGGCGGGTTTAGAATTGGTTTTAAGCCGGGGCTATAGGAAAGTAAAAAATTATTTCACAACAAATACCGGTGCAAAACCACCACCTTCTGTTCGAAAGTTAGTGGTTTGACCTTGATAGAGTCGCGCAGCCAATAATTGAATTTTCCCTTGATAACAATAAGCGCGAATATCCATTTTTAATTCGGTTTGCTTATTATCGACTGAAACACCGCGTTGCCCGGGCGGAATTAATTCCTGCGCTATGTAATTGCCGTGTAAAATTTCTTGCCAGACTCTTGAGGTAACTTTATCGCCGCGATAAGCGGCTTTGCTGCCAAAACCACAAGCGGGTTTAAAAAATAACTGCTTTCGCTCTTGCCAAAGTTGATCGGCATTTTCCGGTGTTAATGCGCGCGTTTTAGGTATGGCTTGTTGTAGGACTTGAATATCTTCATTACTTATCGCGCAAGCTTCCAATAAATCTCTATCACCCAACGCAATTAAATTACGTTTGTCGGCATAAATTGCGTGATGAAATGGATTAGGCGTTATCACCACTGCATCCTGATCATAGGCCTGACGTAAATGCTGATGGCTTGGCTCTATTAGCGAAAAATCCGTTAGTCGATTGTAAATTAAATCAATTTTTTTATTTTGGTAATAAAGATATTCGCCATTCCATTGCAACCCGGAGGGATCAACAACCAACACCGTAAAACCTGCATTTTGCAATACTGCTTGTGCAATTCTAAACTCAGGATATAGAAACTGTTGTTCCGGTTGTTGATCAACAATGGCAATGGTCGATAGGGAGTTGTCGCCACGACACAATCGCCACTCGCTCCGAAACATGGCGATAAATTCTTCGTGCAATTGCTTTTCCATTAACGGCAGGGCGGGATTCAATACTTCACAGCATGCCGTTTGCGCTGCGAGCAAAGCAGCATTTAGAAAACCACCACCTGCATTGGTATTAATCTCAATGACTTTGAGGCCAGTTGCACTTATATGAAAATCCACACCTACAAATACTCCCGCTGCGGCATTGCGTCGTATTTCTTGCGGGGCGATTTTTTGCTGAAAATGAGGCAAATTAACAACGCGTTCAATAGCCTCAACAATCTGTTTTAACTGAACCCATTGATCTGCAGAAATAAATGCTGCTGTATTTGAAAACAACTGCGGATGTGAAACAAAGATTTCCGCCGCCAGATTGTCGTGTTGCAACAAATCCAGCAACAAATCGCGATTCAAGGTTTTGCAATAACAATGTTGATTCAAATTGTTAGCGTTTGAATTGCAGCTACTTTGACATGAATTATTGTCACTCATAAAATTTCTAACTCTTTGATAATCGAATTGAAATTACACTCGCCAAAGCAATCAATAGTGTCGAACACCACAAGCAAGCCGCCATGCCCCATTGTTGATAAACCCATCCGGACAAGATTGTGCCTAACAATCGCCCCATGGCATTGGCCATATAATAAAAACCAACATCCA
>CAZICR010000493.1:0-2566 GCA_964537795.1 uncultured Cellvibrionaceae bacterium
TTTCATGTAAGGGAAGACGAGATATTTAATTGACCAGTGTTTGGCAAGCAAAGGACCTTTCATGACTAAACAAGGGCCACGGTTTGGCAGGGATCTGGTGTGAGCAACAGGGCTGGCAAAGGTATAATTTTGGATAAGATGTTTTGCGAGTTGACGCATAGCGACCAAGGCTAAACCTTGTGCAGGGCAAGGTCGATTGCTGGTGACACCAAACGGAATAAAATTGGCATTTTTCACGGGGCATGTCTGCCACCGCTCAGGGTTAAACTGGTCTGGTTGTTCGTAGCCCATTTTGTGATAGTCGGGATAATTAAAACAAACCACCGTATCTTTTGGGATGGTTGTGCCTTTAAATTCCATAGTTTCAGTGACTATCCGGTGGGCAATACCAAACAGCGGGTTCAGCCGTAAACTCTCATTGATCACATCATCAAGGTATTGGTTATCAGGTTCGTTGCGCAAACGTTCTTGACAAGCAGGATGCTGGGCAATCACCAGTATTAAGTGAGCCATGGCTTCAGACATCTGCACAATAGCGGTATTAAAAAAAGTGCCCTGGAGAAAATGTGCTTGCTCCAATTGCGAAAGCCCCTCTGGAAACTTAAGGGGTACCTCGCCCCTGTCCAGTTTTTCCAGAAGGAATTTTGTGAGCTGATTACGTTTGGGCATATCCCGTAACTTGCAGCACTTTAAAGCATTCACCACATCAGTGGCGTGGTTGACAATAAGCCTTTGATTTTCTTTGCTACAATCCTCCTTAAACACGAGCTGGTAAAAAAAATCTGCCCATAAAGGCATAAAGGCATCCCTGAGGCGAATCTGGGTCCAGTGTTTGTTGCCCACCGCAAGCTTGAACGGATCATGCTGATATTGATTGATGATGGCTTCGATGTCTTTACGAGAGATGGCCACAATCTGGCGTGTCAACCGCGACAACTCTTGATAGCGATCACTTTGTTCAAGATGCTCGGGATGCACTTCCGGACCGGGAGATAACCAGTACCAGAATAAATCCGACAGTGCGGCGCCCTTGCTTCGGCCAGTCATAGCCTTGTGTGCATACAACTCTCTAAAGTCCTTATCATCAAAAGCATGATCGGGCAATTGAATGACTTGCTCACCATTAATCCGCGTAAAAATTTTCATTCTTAGCCCGATTATGAAGGGGGGCAACCAATAGGGTAGTGACAATAAAAAGATCACAACCGCTATCAATAGAAGCATGTTCATATTAGCTAACCTTTAAAATTGCTGTTAGGAAAAATCAATTGAGAGTTAATGTCTTCCCGTGTTCTACAACCACAGAGCCGGACACTCGAGACTAGTTCTCTCTGCAAACACTCAAATACTTGCTGCACCCCTGACTCTCCGTTGATCGCAAGTCCCCAGATGATCGGGCGACCTATAGCCACAGCGGTTGCACCCAATGCCAAGGCTTTAAGCACATCAGCACCACTGCGTATGCCACCGTCCAAAATTAAGGGAATACGCTTGTTGGCCACTTTGGCTAGCAGTGGTAGCAGATCAATGGTGGCGGGCACAGCGTCCAGTTGTCGCCCGCCATGGTTGGACACTATTACCGCCTGGACCTTATGCTGAATAGCAAGACTGATATCGTCAGGGTGCAAAATCCCCTTCAATATCAAGGGTAAAGAAGTTTTTTCTTGAAGCCATGCAATGTCGCTCCAACTTAAACTGCTATCAAATGCGATTTCCCGTTCCTGGCCTTGATCGTCCCTCATATTGGGACAACCCAAGCCCTCGGGAAGGCTATGAAAGCCATTTCGTAAATCCCGCTCACGAATACCGAATACAGGCGAGTCAACGGTAACAACAAGCCCTGTACAGCCACAGGCCTCTGCTCTTCTCACTAACTGAAGTGTGAAATCTCTGTCCGGTTGGATGTAGATTTGCAGCCAAATGCCTGTCTCCGGGTTGATCTCATGAGCAGCCCGACATACCTCCTCTACAGGAGTGTTGGATGCCATGCTCACAATCATCAAGCTTTTGCTACTGGCTACTGCTTTGGCGGTCGCCAACTCACCTAAAGGCGAGGCCAACTTATGAAACGCCGTTGGTGCTGCTAATATCGGCCAATCGAGCTGGCTTCCCAGTAGCCTTGTACCCAGACTATCCTCAAAACGCCCACGAAGCACCCGTGGCCAAAGCTGCAGATCCTCAAATGAACGTAAGTTTGCCCTTAGCGTCGATTCCCTTCCAGCACCGCCAGCAAAGTAGTCTGAATAAATCGTTGGAAGGATTGCTATCGCCTGTTGTTCCAAATCACTCATGCAAATCATTTTGGCTTCCTGCTTTAAACTGCAGCGACACCGGTGATTTCATGTTCCGATTTTTCTTTGGTCAATGATGTAAAGCATTCCGCCAAATAGTTTTGCAAGGGCAGCACATGGGATTCATATCGGTTCCACTCGTTTTCCAGATTCTCCGCCATGTGGTGGGTAGAATGGAGTTGACCATGCTGATAAAAACGTATGACGGGATGCAAATACTGCGAGTTCAATGCGTTTTCGTGATCATCTTGCGCAACTCTGCCAACCTCAATATT
>CAZICR010000494.1:0-2560 GCA_964537795.1 uncultured Cellvibrionaceae bacterium
TTAAATTCCCTGATGAATTAATGGCAATGTTTTTGGGTTTCATTGCTTCAGGGACTTCTTTCAGCAAACTGATCGTTAACAAACCGTTGTTAAGCTGGGCGCCCGTCACTTCAACATGATCGGCCAAACTGAATTTGCGCTCGAAATTGCGAGTGGCTATGCCCTGATGAAGATACTTGCGCTCTTCTTTACTGTCATCGGACTTTTTCCCGCGAACAGTCAAAACGCCGCGCTCCACTTGTATATCCAACTCATGCTGTTCGAAGCCAGCGACTGCGAGAGTAATCCCGTAGCGATTTTCACCAGTCACTTCGATGTTATAAGGCGGATAGCCACTGGAAGATTGATCGGCGCGCAGAGCCGTATCCAACAATGCACCTAAACGGTCGAAACCTATGGTGCTGCGATAGAGAGGTGTGAGATCAATTGAGTTCATAAAATATCCTCCGATAAGCGATAAAAAATAAAAACAATCAACTAAGTGGTCGCTCTTTAAAGACATCAACCACGCAAATTAAATTAAGGCTAAGCCCATCATTTTCAAGCCTGTAGATTATAATTATTTTTTATTTAACCTCTCTTTGTTTATAAAATAATGACCTCATGAAAAGGTATTTTTTGATTCGTTATTGGCAATATCCTGTTTGATATGTTTGTAGGCGTAATAACCAACATAAATTAAAAAAACACAGGTCAGGGTAACAATAGCCAGACTGAGCACAGCCACAAAATCAAAGTTCATATCCAACCTCCCAATACATAAGTGATGATTTACACGAGAAGTATATGGTCTGGATATTATCTTGACTTGATCAAGATCAAATACCTGAAAGTAGGACACAGAATGGCCTCATAACTATCAATCTTTTGCATGCTTTCTAGATTCTAGTTTTAGTTTGAATTCCAAACAGAAAGTTTACCAATGGAATGTGTCTTATCAATTCAAAACTCAATAGACAAGAGCCAACTACCATCAGAATAAGGAGAAACGGCTCAAAGAACACACCTAATTGAAATGGAGTGAGTAAATAGGCGTAGAGAACAATAAAAGTTTGATGAACCAAGTAGTAACAATAAACACCTGAATTAAGATACAGGATAATGGCATGAGACCTTTTACATAAGCGCTGACTCCAGGCAATCAGGGCTAAAATCCAAAACCATCCATTAGCCATCCATAAAACCAAGTTGATTTTTTCTGCGAGTAACGAGTCGCCTAGAGATCCACCATTAAAGGAATAAATAATATAAAGATAATTCAATATAGCAACTAACAAGTACCACCAACGAAAATCAACAATCCTATTCCAAATTGGAATTCTGACCAATACAAAACCAATAGCAAAAAATAAAAGCAAACGTGCATGATTAAACCAATCATCAACAAAATTGTGTGTAACAGGATGTCTGTTTTCAAGTTGAATAATTAAACACAGGATGACGATAGGCAGTACTACAACTGACACCATTGAGATTTTTTTCGATAGCCAATTCCAAAAAGGAACCAAAGTCGACATTTGAATAATTGGATAGACCATCCAAAACAGCAAACTATAAGTCAACAGATACGGCAAAAACCATAGATGATTCCAAGTTAAATGCAAACTACCCAGGGTTTTATGATTTGCAAAATCAAGACTATTTTGATTGAGATAGGCGCACCAAAACTGCCAATAGTTGGTTAAAGACATCCAATGCTTGGTGTTGGCTTCAACATATACCTGTGGCACCACTATAACCAACATACCAAATACCAATGGCAGTAATATAAAACCGATACGACCGGTTGCAAATGACCATCCATGATTTTTCGCGAGCATAAAAGATACAGACGCACCGCTAATCAAAAACAAGAGAGACATTCGCCATCGATTTGACCACAGCATAACATTATTGAGAAATTCACTCGTATACTGGCTCTTGTAGTGATATTCCCAGTTGTAGGCGTAGAGCATACCGACATGATAGAAAATCAACACACCAAATGCTAAAACTCTCAACCAATCTAATTCGTACAACCTTTGTACAAGTAACTGTCGGGGTTTAGTAAGCTTTGATTTCATTAAAGTGATCCAAAATAAATCCGGGAGATATAGTTAATCAAAACTCTACTTAATGGGTTGTTCCAAGTGATTGATAAACAATAAAATGTGACAGGCGGAAGTATGTTGTGACCAAAATCTTTCATTTACTTGGCTCAGTGATAGATTATATAAAATCGTTACGAACAATATTTGAAGCAAAGGTACAACAGATTTTTCATGAACCCATCCAAACAACAAATAGATCTATTTCTGAGATTTAGTACTCGATGGGGCGCCGCTCTGCTTATCACTTGGTTTGCCATTAATATTTTTGTGTTAGCAACCAGTCGAGTATTTGAATACGAGCGAGAGGGAAAGAGCATTCCCTTTTGGGAACCTTTGTCATGGGAGATGTCAAGCCAAGTCGTTATTTTAGTTTTGATCCCAATTGGCTTGTACATTCATGATCATTGGATTGGAAAGTTCGACTTCAAATGGAAACTTTGTATACATTCTATTGCAACAATTCCCTTTTC
>CAZICR010000495.1:0-2558 GCA_964537795.1 uncultured Cellvibrionaceae bacterium
ATCATCCAACTATTGCACAAGTGATGACTGATCCAATTCAAGTGAATAGTCAGTTGGGAACTTACACCAATTTTGTGAATTTAGCGGATTGTTCCGCATTAGCCTTACCTGCAACCATTCGTACAGACGGCTTGCCATTCGGCATCACGTTAATTGCAGCAGCTTGGCAAGATTCTGCATTGGCTGCATTCGGAAAAAAATGGCACGCGAGTTTGTCATTGCGATTAGGCGCTACACAGAAATCTATTCCGGCATTAATCGAAAAGAAATCTGCCCCGGCAGGTTATGTGCGCCTTGCTGTTGTTGGTGCGCATCTCACTGGTATGCCGCTCAATACACAATTGCAAGAACGTAAGGCGATTTTTGTTGAAAGTACATTTACTGCAAAAAATTATCGTTTGTTTGCCTTGCCCAACACCACTCCACCAAAACCTGGATTGATTCGAACTGATGCAGAAGGTGCAGAAATTATTGTGGAATTGTGGGATGTACCTTTGACCGATTTCGGAAGTTTTGTTGCATTAATTCCTGCTCCGTTGGGAATCGGCACTTTAACTTTGTGTGATGGGAGGGAAGTGAAAGGATTTATTTGTGAAGGCAATGCTGTGAAAGGAGCGACAGATATTACGGGTTTTGGTGGATGGCGGAGTTATATAGCGTCGCTGAAAAAATGAAAACACCCTCTCCCTAGCCCTCTCCCATCAAGGGAGAGGGAATAGATTGAAGTTTTTAATGGAAGGCAAATTTAATTTGGAACTTGTGAGTTTAAGAAAAATTTAGAACAGAACCAAATCCCCTCTCCTTGTGTGAGAGGGGCAGGGGAGAGGGGTGAAAAACCTCTGCCTTGATTAAAAAAATTAGCAGTCGGAGAAGAAAATGTTAAAGACCGTACTCATAGCAAACCGTGGTGAAATCGCGGTACGAATCGCAAAAACGCTCAAGAAAATGGGCAAAGAATCTGTAGCGGTTTATTCCGATGCTGATCGTAATTAGGCACACGTCACAGCTTGCGACAAAGCGATTTGTCTGGGTGGAAATACGGCGGCGGAAAGTTATTTGAAAACGGATTTAATTTTAGCTGCCGCAAAAGAAACCGGTGCCCAAGCGATTATTCCTGGCTACGGATTTTTATCAGAAAATGCCGCGTTTTCAGAAAAATGCGAAGCGGAAGGAATTGCGTTTTGCGGTCCGACACCATCACAAATTCGTCAGTTTGGTTTAAAACATACCTCGCGTGAATTGGCGGCAGAAGCCAACGTACCCTTAACACCCGGAACCGGTTTATTAAATTCTATCGAAGAGGCTATTGGCTTCGCTGCAAAATTGGGTTATCCCGTCATGTTAAAAAGTACTGCTGGCGGTGGCGGTATTGGATTGACACGATGCAATTCTGAAACCGAATTGGTTAATGCCTATGAAAGTGTTAAGCGTTTAGGGCAAAACTTTTTTAGCGATAGTGGAGTGTTTCTTGAGCGCTTTGTAGATAACGCGCGTCATGTTGAAGTGCAAATTTTTGGTGATGGCAAAGGCAATGTATTGGCTTTGGGTGAACGCGATTGTTCGTTGCAACGTCGCAATCAAAAAGTCGTTGAAGAAACACCCGCTCCACATTTACCTGCCGCTACTCGCGAAAAATTATTAGCTGCATCCGTCAGCCTCGGCAAAATGGTGAATTATCGCTCTGCCGGTACCATTGAATATATTTATGATCCTGCACGCGATGAATTTTATTTTCTGGAAGTGAATACGCGTCTTCAAGTTGAGCATCCCATCACTGAAGCTTGTACCGGTGTGGATTTGGTTGAGTGGATGATTCTCACCGCCGCCGGCACACCTCCCGAACTCAATATTCAAGTCAATCCCAAAGGCGCTGCGATAGAAGTGCGTTTGTATGCAGAAGATCCAGTTCGTGATTTCCAACCATCGCCTGGCGTTCTTACTGAAGTGAAATTTTCGGAATCTGCACGTATCGATACCTGGGTGGCAACCGGTACAGAAGTGTCGCCTTATTACGATCCGATGATTGCGAAAATTATCGTCTATGGAAAAGATCGTGCAGATGCCATTGCGAAAATGTCAGTCGCATTAAATGAAACCAGTGTTGCCGGTATTGCAACCAATCTGGATTATTTGCGACAAATTATTGCATCTGATTTTTTTGCGTCAGGAAAAGTAGCCACCAATAAATTAGCCAGTTTTGCTTATGTGCCGCCCGTCATTGAAGTGATTCAACCAGGTACTTACACCAGTATTCAGGATTATCCTGGGCGTGTGGGTTTGTGGAGTGTCGGTGTGCCACCTTCAGGGCCAATGGATGATTATGCATTTCGTTTGGCCAATCGAATTGTAGGTAATCATGAAAGTGCTGCCGCAATCGAATACACCATTATTGGTCCCAAATTAAAATTTCATACTGATGCAATCATTGCATTAACCGGTGCGACTTCTGCTGCAAAAATTGATGGAAAATTAATTGAGTTTTGGCAACCGGTGGCCATCAAAGCCGGACAAATTCTTGAAATAGGAAAAGCCGAACAAGGTTGTCGTGGTTATCTTGC
>CAZICR010000496.1:0-2535 GCA_964537795.1 uncultured Cellvibrionaceae bacterium
CGCAATTTTTATAGTCTCACCGGTGCGAGGATTTCGCCCTTCACGCGCGGCACGCTCACCGACTTTAAAACTGCCAAATCCCGGTAACACCACAGATTCACCCCGACTCAACGCATTGGTGATCTGCTCGATGATGGCAGACGTAGCCAGATCAGCTTTATGTGGACTCAATTGCAGTTCATTCGCGAGCATAACAACCAATTGATTTTTTTGCATAAGATGACACCTCAATCCAATAAGGGGCAAGTGTAACCAGATATTCGCAATCAGGCGACAACTAACCCTGACATACGGGGGGAAACCGCGACAGAATACAATTCTGATAAACTGCAAAAAATTTGATCTGGTTCCAGAGGTGATTGTTGTCCCATTCGACCCAACCCCAACGTTCAATACCCTTGCATTGGCACAAAATCGGTGGCTTGGATATGCAATTGCAGTGTTCAAGAATATTACACCGATGGTTACAAGATACAGGTTCACTCACCGCAAGATTGATTGCACAAAGTCATGGGCAATTTAGAGTTGAAGTCTTATTTCAAGGATTCAGCAAAATTCGCCTGGATGAACGAAACGCACTTGGATTAACAAGACATCAAGCGACTTTAGTGCGAGAAGTGGTGTTATACGGCAAAGATCAACCTTGGATTTTTGCACGCAGCCTTTTACCTTTATCCAGTTTGACTGGCCGTTTAAGGCAATTGCGCAAAACCAGCCGCAAACCTTTAGGTGCATTTTTATTCAAGCAACCTCATTTGCGACGCAGCCCTATTGAAGTCGCCAAAATTAACCTCAAGCATGGCTATATACCCGCACATCTTCACAATAATAAAAAAATATGGGGGCGGCGATCAGTATTTTATGTTGAACAAAAGCCCTTACTAGTCAGTGAAGTTTTTTTACCGGATTTTATTAACGACATTAATAATTCAATTATTGATTGAGCTGAAATGATTATATTAATCAATAGTGTAAACTTTGTTTCCACTAGGGCATGATCTCATTATCACTCGGCAAAGATGCTATTAAACCTATGACGAAAACTAATCCCAATAATAAACTAAAGCATTACATGCTGTTGATGCGGTTACACAAACCTATAGGGATTTACCTGCTGCTATGGCCAACACTCTGGAGCCTTTGGCTGGCAACACCGGAACCTATTCCCAGTATTAAAAATTTGCTGATTTTTATTCTCGGCGTAATTTTAATGCGCTCGGCAGGCTGTGTGATCAATGATTTTGCTGACAGGAACATCGACGGAAAAGTCAAACGTACACAAGACCGTCCATTAGCTACAGGTGCTGTGACCAGTAAAGAAGCCCTGGTTTTATTTGCAGTGCTTGCCGTCATTGCATTTTTATTAGTATTGATGACCAACATCTTGACCATTCAGTTATCGGTTGGCGGATTAATTCTTGCCGCAACCTATCCCTTTATGAAACGCTATACCTATTTGCCGCAAGTGGTATTGGGCGCCGCTTTTGCCTGGAGTGTACCCATGGCATTCGCCGCAGAAGCAGGAAAAATCACTCTGGATGTCTGGTTAATTTATTTGGCCGTAGTCTTATGGACGGTTGTCTACGATACTTTTTATGCCATGGTTGACCGCGATGACGATATTAAAATAGGCGTTAAATCCACCGCAATTTTGTTTGGCGATCAGGACCGAACCATTACCGCCATGTTGCAACTGCTAACACTTTATATTCTGGTTACCCTTGGACAAAATTTTTCACTGGGCGGCGTTTATTACATTAGCCTGGTATTAGTGGCTGGATTATTTGCGTATCAGCAATGGTTAATTCGTTTTCGCAACCCAGCTGCCTGCTTCAGAGCATTCCTCAATAATCATTGGGTAGGGCTGGTCATCTTTGCCGGAATTGCGGTTGATCGCATTTATAAACTTCCGCTGTCATAATTTTGTCATACTGATTGCATTTAATAGACTGCAACATAAACGTAATACTTGAGTTGGCGTTATGACGGGTCGAAAAATTTTAATAGTTGATGATGAATCATCCATTCGCGATATGTTGCGTGTCGCTCTGGAAATGGCAGAGTACGATTGCCTGGAAGCCAGCAATGCGCAGGATGCCCATTCACAAATTATTGATGAACAACCCGATTTGATTTTATTGGATTGGATGATGCCAGGAACCAGCGGTATTGAGCTGGCTCGTCGATTAAAGCGCGATGAAGTTACACAAAACATACCGATTATTATGCTTACCGCCAAAGGTGAGGAAGATAATAAAATTCAAGGCCTTGATGTAGGTGCGGATGATTACATCACCAAACCTTTTTCTCCAAGAGAATTGGTTGCCCGATTAAAAGCTGTATTGCGCCGCACCGAACCACAAAGCAATTCGTCACCCATTCAGGTTAAGGGGCTTTGCCTCGACCCTGTCAGCCATCGCATCACTATCAACCAGCAGCTGGTTGAAATGGGGCCAACCGAATACAGACTTCTGGAATTTTTTCTCACCCATCAGGAAAGAGCCTATACTCGCAGCCAATTGCTGGATCACGTCT
>CAZICR010000497.1:0-2535 GCA_964537795.1 uncultured Cellvibrionaceae bacterium
CCAAATGTGTCACTGTACTTTTTAATCTTGCCTGGATCGGATTCGGTGTTTTTGCAGCCGCAATTCCTAAGCCCAAAGCCGGTTGCATAATCAAAAAGGGAATCGCCAGAGTTAGCAAGCCTACTAATAGTGCTGGGGCTAAAGTGGGATTTACAAGCCAACTCTTTGATACAGATATCACCAGAATCAACGCGAACATCACACCGATAAGATAATGTGCCAACCAACCCAATATGCACTCCGCCGGTATTTTGGTCGCAGTGGTAATTTTTTCATGGCTGAATTTTCCCCTCATCATATGTCCAAGCCAGCGACCAACAAGACAAAAACTGAGTGAGGAAATGTTAAAGGCACGTTGCAAAAAAATAGCCCAAATATCCATCACCAAGGTTGCACCGACTCCAACCAGAATCGCAATACACAAATGTTCTGTCGTCATAGAATATTTCACCTATCGTGAGTTAACTACCATTGAAACCAATTTTCTGACTACAGGGGTTACAAAGATAATAGTGGGGAAAGCAATTACAAATGCCAGTAACCAAGCTTTTAACCAGGTAAGAACAATACCTTCAGCCAATCCAACGTTAAAAGCTGAAATAACGAATGACATAATGCTCGACATCAGCAATGCCATAAAAAATGAAAAAACCTGGGATTTATATTTGGGGTTAATCAATTTAAAAATCCTCTTGTTAAACATGACAGAAAGACCGGTTTTTATGGATCAAAAGAAAAACCTTTGTCCTGGTTATAAGATGCGCTCAATGTTTCAGAGCGTCTAATTGAATATCCTGAGGACCGACCTCAGGTTTTCTGAAGGCCTGTAATGAAACCTTGTTTATTCGGATGTATACTCGCGCCTCTTCTGGAATACAGGGCGCAAATATGTCTGCAATTTTAGTGACCGGTGGTGCTGGTTTTATCGGTAGCCACGTGTGTGTTGAATTGATTAATGCGGGTTATACCCCGATTGTTGTTGATAACCTCTCCAATGCCAAGCCTGAAGCCTTGAAGCGGGTAGGAAAAATTACAGGCACCGAACCACTTCTCTATCAAATTGATATCAATGATAAAGATGCAATGCGCAAAGTGTTTGCGGCACATTCTTTTTCTGCTGTAATGCATTTTGCGGGTTTAAAAGCAGTTGGCGAGTCCAGCCAAATCCCGATGAAATATTATCGCAATAACGTCGCCGGTACTTTGACATTGACCGAAGTCATGGAGGAATTTTCTGTCTGGAATTTAATTTTCAGTTCATCCGCTACAGTTTATGGCGATCCGGTTTCTGTGCCGATTGATGAAACCTTTGCGACTTCCGCAACCAATCCTTATGGCCGCAGTAAATTAATTGTTGAAGATATTTTGCGTGACATGGCGAAAGCACCGGGAAATAAATGGAATATCTCGTTGTTGAGATATTTTAACCCCGTGGGCGCACATGATTCAGGTTTGATTGGTGAAGATCCTGCAGGTATTCCCAATAATTTATTGCCTTATGTTGCGCAAGTCGCGATTGGAAAATTAAAAGAGCTGAGTGTTTTCGGAAATGACTATCCAACAATCGATGGCACAGGCGTACGTGATTATATTCACGTTGTAGATTTAGCTTTAGGTCATCTTGCAGCTTTGAAGGGGCTGGAAAAAACCTCACAAGGTTGTCGTGCTTATAATTTGGGAACTGGTGTTGGTTATTCTGTACTGCAAATCGTTTCTGCATTTGAAAAAGCCAGCGGTAAACAAGTCCCTTATAAAATTGTCCCACGTCGTCCGGGTGATATCGCCAGCTGTTATGCTGATCCAAAAATGGCAAAAGAAGTTTTACATTGGCAAGCAAAATTTGGCTTGGAGCGCATGATGCAAGACGCTTGGCGTTGGCAATCACAAAATCCGAATGGATATGATAAATAAAAAAATGCCGACAGAAATGTCGGCATTTTTTTAGATTGAGATCAGTCGTTCTAAAGTGTCAGGATATTTTGCTACCATTTTTATCAATACGGCTGCTTGTGCGTTAGGTTTTGCCCGACCTTGTTCCCAATTTTCCAGAGTGCGTTTATTAATTCTTAAATATTGTGCAAAAACTGCTTGGGAGACATTAAGGTTTTGGCGAAGTTTTACCAGTTCGTCGCTTTTTAATTCAGGCGCAGCGATTTTTTCAACGATATGTTTTTTCAAAGTTATTTTCCCTTGATGTTCTGCTCGCAGCGCTTGAAAACCTTCACTCAGTTCTTCAAATAAATTACGTTTCATTTTTTACCTCTTAACTTCAATTCAGTTTCTAACATCTGTGCAAGTAAATTGCGCTCCTTATCCAAAAGATCACTCATTTCATCTTTACTAAAAAGAGTAAATAACCAAAATTGTGAGCCATTATCCCACCAATAATAAATAATCCGCGTTCCACCACGTTTTCCCTTATGGCGGCGTTCATCCGGAAATCTGAGTTTGCGTAGCCCTCCCGTACCTTTGATCAAATCACCTGCTTGTGGGGATTCCATCAAAAACTGTTGCAGAAGGCTAAAGCCATCATCA
>CAZICR010000498.1:0-2530 GCA_964537795.1 uncultured Cellvibrionaceae bacterium
CCGAGACATTAAAAGCCAATGCCAGTGGTGCCAGTAATATGCGCGCAAGAAAATTGATTGCCAAATCTGCCGATCTGGAAGCATCAGGTGCATCCCACATAGACCTGAGTGTGACTGAACAATTAAACGCTGAAGCCTCGGGGGCATCAGGCATCAATTATTACGGCAACCCCAAAGCACACAGAGATGCCTCGGGCGCCAGCCATATCAATGCACATTCAAGTGATTAACCTTATCAGGGATTAGCCAACTCCAATTTACCCTGAATCTGCAGGTCGATTTCTCTGAGATCGGCCTTTTTTATGGCCATAAAAGTAATCGATATGAAATATAAGCAGTAATGATTTGCGGATGGCATTAATCGAAACTATGCAATGGCATCAAATATTTTTCGTAATCGCGATTGATATTGTTGATATGTGTGTTTTCAAGTTTAAATACCCGGCGATTTTTCAAGGTAGCGAATTTTATGCTTTCCGCAAAATGTTGATTCCATAACTTTAACAAGGAGCCATCATTAAAAGCTGTTTTTAATCCGAGTTCCAGTCGATGTTTGAGTTCCTGATTACTTTTGTTTAAATAGAAGAATCGTGGAATGTCATAATGAATTAAAAATGTTTTATCAAGATGTAACTGATATTGGGATCCAAAGGTCTGGTATTCACGGTAGATTTCACTGGCTCCGCGGCAAAAAAAATCAAAGCGGTTGTTAAATAACATTTTGAAGATATTTTCATAGCTATTGACTTCAACTACACGTAGTTGATTTTCCCTGAAAATATAACTTTCTGCCCAGCCGATACCAGTGGCATAACTTTTTTTCTTTAAATCATCCATGCTTTCAATTTTTTCCTTGCTGGCGGCGAATTCTGGGCTAACAAAACAAATGCGATAACTGAGTGCGCCCAATTCAATTGGAAAGGCGATGTAATCAATAGAAGAACTGGGACTTAACTCATCTTCGTAGGTGAGTTCCATGATGAGATTAGGGAATTTGTTGGTATTTAATAAGGATCTGGCGCGCGCCAAGCTAACCTGCGGAATACTTTTGTATTCAATTTCTTCTCCGGGTTTCAATGTTTTACCCAAAGCTAACTTAAGCAGCGCGGTGTTGTATTCCTGTCGTTTATCATTATTAGAATCGGGTGCCCGATGCATAATGGTAAGAGTATCGGCGACAGATTTCTGGCATAAAAAAATCAGTGTGATGCATTTTAGAAGGCTTGCGGCGAGTTTCTGACAGATGATCAATTTTCCAATCATAAAATATGCCCTCATGGAGCATTATGTCTGCATCAAAGCATAGATTTTAATCAGGGTCAGTATAGGGGTGTGTTGTTTTTTGCGCCAGATGTTGCTGTATTAATTAATGTAATGATTCATAAGTTTCGAGGGGGAGTAGATATTTTTTGTATTCAATATTGATATCCTGAATACGTTTGTTTTCCAAAAAGAACAAGGTTCTGCCTTTGGGTGCGCTGAATTTTATACTGTCGGCATAATGTTTTTTCCATAGTTGCATTAGGGATCCATCTTTATAAGCTGAAAGTAACCCGGTTTTTAAGCGTTGTTTAAGTTGCTGATTACTATTGTGCAAGAAAAAAAAGCGAGGCATGGGATAATAGAGTAGGAATGACTGGTCATAACGCAGCTGATAAATAGGACCATAAGTCGCAAATTCGTTTAAGACTTCACCTATGCCCCGGCAGAAGAAATCAAAGCGGCTGTTGTAAAGCATTTTGAAAATATTTTCATATTTGCTGACTTCGACTGTTTGAATCTGGTTTGATTTTAATACATGACTGTCGGGCCAGCCTATACCTGTGGCAAAAGTGTAATGTTTTAAATCGGTTATTGATTGGATTTTTTTTTGGCTTTGAAGAAACTTTGGGCTTATGAAACAGACGCGATAGCTCAGAGCACCCAGTTCAGTTGGGAAGGGAATATAATCAATAGAAGATTCCTGCATGTTATCTTCATAACTGAGAGGTAAAATCAGGTTTGGGTATTTGTTGTTGTTCAACAGGGATCTTGCGCGTGCAGAGCTTGATGTCGGAATGCTCTTGTATTGAATGACCTCACCAGGCTTCAAGGTTTTATTTAATGCCAGCTTGATAAGTTCTGTACTGTAGTTCAGTCGTTTATCATTGCTGGAATCGGGGGCAAGATGCATAACAACCAATGCTTCGCTATGACTTTTGGATGTAAACAATAAAGCAAAACACGCTGTTAAATAGCAAAGCCATGTCAGTATGCTGTTTAAGCTCAAACTTTTAATCATAATTCTCAAGTTGGGTGCTGTTTGTATTTGGAGCATAGACGAAAAGCAGATTTGCCGTCATCTTAATTTTAGGTAATTCAAGACGCCGTTATAATTTTTATCGTTGATGTCGTAATAACAAACATGGTTTGTTGATTGGTATTATAGGGTTAGACTGGTTAATTATTGTCAATTGAATCGTTAATTCACAGGAAAAAGAAAGATGTTGAATATCCAAAAAATGATTTTACTAGGCTGTTTGTTGATTGG